>JBJXGG010000173.1:0-6310 GCA_046153495.1 Chlamydiales bacterium | reverse complement strand
GGGCTAAGCTATCGTGTTCATCAGGGTCAAATCCGAGACCTGCCGTTAAATTCGCTTGTGCATCCATATCGATAAGAAGCACTTTTGCTTTATGATAGCGGGAAAGAGCGTCTCCAATGTGGAGGGTGGAAGATGTCTTTGCCGTCCCCCCTTTAAAACTTGTGACAGCGATAGTTTTCATTTTCTAATTCTCTCCTTGGAAGGGGGATGCGAGCGCGCGGGTCTCTCTTTCTTGGGTGATTTTCTCTATAAAAGGAGCTAACTGCATTTCGCCATGCACTACGTTGTCCCGCGTCCGCAGTGCAATAGTTCTGTTTTCCAGCTCTTTGTCGCCAAGCGTCAACATGTAATTCACTTGATCAATCTGAGCCAGCCGGATCTTTTTAGACACCGATTCACTTGTGTCATCTACGTCCACGTGGAACGCATGTAACTTTTGCTTTAGCTCGTGTGCATAGGCATGATGACGGTCGGCTACAGGAATAATACGTATTTGACGAGGACTCATCCAGAAGGGAAATTTGCCTGCGAAATGTTCTATAAGAATCCCAAAGAATCGCTCAATCGAGCCATAAAGAGCGCGATGAATCATGATCGGACGAGGTCTGTTTCCCTCCTTGTCTACATATTCCAAATCGAATCTTTCGGGAAGAGCCATATCCAGCTGGATTGTACCACACTGCCAAGTACGGCCTAAAGCATCTCGTATGTGCAAATCGATCTTCGGCCCATAAAAAGCTCCTTCTCCCTCGCGGACTATGTATTTCTTTCGACTCCGATCGAGCGCTTTTTGTAAGGAGGAGGTGGCGTGTACCCACTGCTCATCACTCCCAATGGTGTCTGCCTGAGGTTTTGTGGAGAGCTCTAAATGATAGTTGAGGCCGAAGGTGGTGTAGATGCTATCTGTCAATTCTAGCACACGTAAAATTTCATCTTCGATCTGATGCGACTCCATGAAAATGTGGGCGTCATCTTGGTGGAAGCTACGTACTCGCATAAGACCCGATAGGGCACCGGAGGCTTCGTGACGATGCACAAGTCCAATCTCTGCTACACGCCAAGGAAGTTCTCGGTAACTGTGTGAATGCGTCTTATAGAAAAGCATACAACCAGGACAGTTCATTGGTTTGATAGCAAACTCTCGCTCTTCAATTACGGAGGTATACATGTTTTGCCGATAATTCTCCCAATGACCTGAACGCTCCCACAACTGCTTATTCATCATCAGAGGGGTCTTGATTTCGACGTACCCTCCCTCCTTGTGACACTCCCGCCAATAGGTTAAAAGGGCATCCCAAATCAACATTCCTCTTGGATGGATAAAAGCCATGCCAGGCGCCTCTTCCTTATGAGAAAAGAGATCGAGCTTCGGGCCCAAAATTTTATGATCTCGTTTTTTTGCCTCTTCCAACTGATGGAGGTAGTCGAGCAACATCTTCCGATCAGGATAGGTAACTGCATAAATGCGGGTTAACATCTCCCGATTAGAATCCCCTCGCCAATAAGCCCCCGAAGTTTTGAGTACCTTGACCGCTTTTACTTTGCCCAGAAAAGGAATATGTGGGCCTCTACAGAGATCGAAAAACTCACCCTGCGTGTAGGTAGTCATCTCAACGTCTTCGAAACTCTCAATCAATTCAATTTTATATTTATTATTTTTGAAGACCTCGAGCGCCGCCTTCTTGTTGGGCAAAACCCCTCTCTTCGTCCGGTGATTTTCTTTGATAATGTTCTGCATCTCTTTCTCAATTTTTGAGAAATCTTCGTCTGAGATATGCAGATTAGCGAAGTCGTAGTAAAAACCGACCTCAATGGGAGGGCCAATAGTAGGTTCGGCGTTGGGCCAAAGACGTAAAACGGCCTGAGCCAAAATATGAGCTGAGCTGTGCCAGTAAACCTCGCGCCCCTCCTTATCGGAAAAATCCCATAAAATAACCTTGTCACCATCGTGCAAAGGATGACTCAAATCGACTGTTTTTCCGTTGATGTTTGCAGCTAAGGCCTGATCGGGAGCGGTGTAGTGCATTTTTTTTGCAAGATCCTCCGCGCAGCTTCCTGCTTCCAACTCTACAGCTTTTTCTTTGTGATATACAGTGATCATGCCGGCGATTCTAACCCAAAAAGGATTGAAAAGAAAAGAGCAAAGATTGAGAATTCTCCTTCTATGAAAACAGCGCTGATCACAGGAATAACAGGTCAAGATGGGGCCTATCTCGCAGAATTATTGATACAGAAGGGATACCGAGTGCATGGCATTAGGCGCCGGGCCTCTACACCGAACACCTCTCGCATCCAATCATTGTTGAAAAATTTTCCTAATGAACTACTCTTGCATAACGCTGATTTGACCGATGCGAATAGCCTGATGCATGTGTTACAGCTCTGTAAACCCGATGAGATCTATAATTTAGCAGCGCAAAGTGATGTCGCCGTCTCTTTTGAAAACCCGCTTTACTCTGCCGATGTAAATGCGCTGGGCACGCTCCGAATCTTAGAGGGCATGCGGACACTAGGATTAGAGAGCCGCTTCTATCAAGCCTCCACTTCTGAGTTGTTCGGGAAAGTGCTCGAGGTGCCTCAAAAAGAGACCACGCCTTTTTATCCCCGTTCTCCTTATGGAGTGGCCAAACTTTTTGGCTATTGGATCACGGTTAATTATCGGGAGGCGTACAATATGTTTGCCTGTAATGGCATCTTGTTCAACCATGAGTCGCCCAAACGGGCAGAAAGCTTTGTGACGCGTAAAATCACGCGCACTTTGAGCCGGATTCTTTATGGAATGGAGTCGACTCTCCGTTTGGGGAATTTGAATGCGAAGCGTGATTGGGGTCATACGCGCGATTTTGTGCAGATGCAATGGATGATTTTGCAACAAGATAAGCCCGAAGACTATGTCATCGCCACTGGTGAGCAGCATAGTGTAAGGGAATTTGTAGAGCTGGCGTGTGAAGAGCTAGAGATCGAATTTCACTGGGAAGGAAGTGGCGTAAATGAGAAGGGGATTGTGGACCGGATCGATTCTGTCTACTTACGCCCAGGTGATGTTTTGATAGAGGTAGATCCAAAGTATTTCCGTCCAGCGGAAGTGGAGACTCTCCTAGGGGATCCTAGTAAAGCTAAAAATCAGTTAGGGTGGATTCCTCAAATTCCTTTTAGACAATTGGTCGCAGAAATGGTACAAGAGGATGTAAATTCGACGGAACAAGAATCATGCTCCACCTCTGCATCGATGTTAGGATGTTAAACGCTTCGGGCATCGGCACGGTCATAAAAAATCTACTTCCTTATCTAGCAAAAGATCCCAATCTTAGGCTCTCTTTGCTCTATCTCAAAAAAGATGAAGAAACTCTGCTCCAATTTCCTGGTTGCAACCTTATATTGATGAAGCATCCTATCTACACGATGGGAGAGCAATTCGAGTTTTTTTGGAAGATTCCTCGCTGTGACCTTTTCTGGTCTCCTCACTACAACATCCCACTTTTCCCAATACGGGCAAAAAAGCGGTTGGTACAGATCCATGATGTTATTCCGTTGGCTTACTTCTCTTCTCTATCGCTTATGCAGAAAATTTATGCTAAAATTTTTTTTAATGCCGCTGTTTGGATTTCTGACATTGTTACCACAGTGTCGCAATTTTCGAGCACAGAGATCCAAAAATATTGCTACTCCACCAAGCCGATCACATGGATTGCGAATTCTTTAGGCACACAATTTTTGCAGAAGGTAGAAAATAAAGAATGGGTGCGGAAAAAACATCGGCTCCCCTATCGATTTTTGCTCTATGTGGGCAACTTAAAGCCGCACAAAAATATCCATCGTCTTTTACAAGCCTATCGGCAACTCAAGCCGAGCATCGATTTAGTAATATTGGGAGAGGGAAAATCGGACTTTGCCTTAAGTGTGCAGAAGGATTCTTTTTTGCGACAACATGTCCATTTCACTGGATATGTAGAGGATAGAGAAATACCTGCCATTTATGGGATGGCCACCCTCTGCCTTTTTCCTAGCCTTTATGAAGGGTTTGGTTACCCTCCCCTAGAGGCTATGGCAGTCGGTTGTCCAGTTATTGCCTCTAACGTTGCGAGTATTCCCGAAGTGTGTCAGGATGCTGTAGAATATGTGGATCCCACTTCAACAGATTCTATCGCGCAGGCGATCGCTTTGCTTCTCAACGATTCGCAAAGAAGAGAAGAGTTGATCGAGAAAGGAAAGGAGAGAGTGAGACACTTCATGCCAGAAAAATCAGCAAAGCAATATATACAATTGATCCATGAAAATTGCAGTTGTTCATGAGTGGCTTGTCTCTTTTGCAGGCTCAGAGCGGGTGTTAAGCCATATCTTAGAGATGTATCCTGAAGCCGATCTCTTCAGCGTCATTGACTTTTTGCCCGAAAGTGAGAGGTCTCGATTATTGTACAAGTATGCTAAGACGACATTTATTCAAAAGCTCCCTTTTGCACGTTCAAAATATCCACTCTATCTAAACCTGATGCCACTGGCCATCGAGCAGCTCGATTTGAACGGTTATGATCTCGTGATTTCCTCGAGTCATGCGGTGGCAAAAGGCGTGATCACTCATCCTGGCCAACTCCATATCTGTTATTGCCACTCCCCTCTACGATATGCATGGGATTTGAGTCCCGCCTATTTATCCTCACTAAAAGGTTTGAAAAAATGGATAGCTAGATGGCTTCTTCACAAGATGCGCAATTGGGATGTTTCGAGCAGCCATCATGTCGACGCCTTTATTGCAAACTCAGGTTTTATTGCTCAACGGATTGAGAAATACTACCGGCGCCAAGCGCACGTGATTTATCCCGGGATCGATTTATCCTTTTTTGCTCTTTGTGAAGAGAAAGAGGACTTCTACATTACTATCTCTCGACTAGTTCCCTATAAGAAGGTAGATCTCATAGTACGAGCCTTTGCTACGATGCCTGATAGGAGGCTCATTGTTATAGGAGACGGCCCTGAGGCGAAACGGCTGAAGCCCACAAAAAATGTGGAGCTCAAAGGGTATCTCCCTTTTGCAGAAATGGTCGACCTTTTGCAAAGAGCGCGTGGATTTCTTTTTGCAGCAAAAGAAGATTTTGGCTATGTCGCTGTGGAAGCACAGAGTTGTGGCACCCCCGTCATCGCATACGGCGCAGGGGGAGCGCTCGAAACAGTCGGGCCGGGATGCGGCCTTTTTTTCCCCGAACAAAGTGAAGAATCGATAAGAGAGACAATACAAGCTTTTGAAAAAGAGAGATTCTCTCCACAAACTTGCCGGAAAAATGCCGAAAGGTTTAGTGTGGAACGATTCAAACGGGAATTCAAACAATTTGTAGAAGAGAAGTGGCATGAAAGCATTCATACTAGCGGGCGGCAGCGGGACGCGTCTTTGGCCTATCTCTCGTAGCTCCTATCCCAAGCAATTTCTCAAAATTGTGGATAACGAATCCTTTTTACAAAAAACATTGCGTCGTTTTTTGGGTTTTTTGCCCGAAGAGGAGATTTTTATCATCACGCACGCCGATTTTTATCATGAAGTGCTCTCCCAAATAAAAGAGATCGAACCCAAGCTAGAGAGAAATATCATTTTAGAGCCCGAGCGGAAGAACACAGCACCTGCCATTGCATACGCGATCAGCCAGATAAAAAGCCTCGATGACAATGAGGCGATTATCGTCGCTCCTTCCGATCATTTGGTAGCCCCCGAAGAGCACTTTTATAGCGTACTAAGCGCGGCCGAAAAAAAAGCAAAGAGTGGCAAGCTTGTCACTTTTGGAGTACGTCCCACCAGGCCAGAGACGGGTTATGGCTATATTTTAGCCCATGAAGAACAGGTGGAAAAATTTATTGAAAAGCCCAACTTAGAAAACGCCAAAAGCTATCTCAAGAATGGCAATTATTATTGGAATGCAGGAATGTTTCTCTTTACTGCCGCCACGTTTCGTGCTGAGCTTCAAGAATATGCTCCCGAAATTGCCTCGCTCTGTAAAAAAGGAAGCTACAAAGGAGTACCCAGCCTCTCGTTAGATTATGCTTTGATGGAAAAATCGAAAAAAGTGGTGATGCTCCCCCTCAATCTTACCTGGAGTGATGTGGGCTCTTGGGAAGATATCTACGATCTTTTGGAAAAAGACGAAAATAATAACGCCTGCCAAGGAAATGTTCTCTCCATCGCCACAACAAATTCTCTCCTTATGGCAGAGAAACGACTCGTCTCCACAATAGGGCTAGAAAATATCGTAGTGATTGATACAGAAGACGTTGTGCTCGTAGCAGATAAGAGTCGTGTTCAAGAAGTAAAGCAGATTGTCAATAA
>JBJXGG010000164.1:0-3701 GCA_046153495.1 Chlamydiales bacterium | reverse complement strand
TTATAAAGGCGAGGGGTTTTTCGCTAAAGGGCACTCCAAATTGAGTCAGGTTGTTCGGGCAGGAGTGAAGGTAAAGCGAGGGAGCATCTCCTCCTTTCTGAAGGTAAATCAGCAAGAGCTTGAGTCTATCGAGGGTTTTTTTACTACTCACCTCCCTATCAAAGAGCGTGGCGTGGAACTGGTGGTTTCCTCCCCCTCAAGTGTGCGCATCCGTCCCACTTTTATCGCAGAGGGAGATCATGCGGTCCGTTTTTTTGGTGATTTTGTCTACATTGAGAAGGAGGGATTTTGTGAGTTGCCCGCTCAGTTCAGGTTACCCGATGTGTTGCAAGAAGAGAGAGAAATCGGAGGCCCCGCTTTGGCGAGCTTTTTGAGTGATGAGCTTGTTGCTTATGAAAAGTATTTCACAAAAATAGATCCCCGCTGCAAACGTACCCACAGATTCGATATTGAAGCGAACTATCTGGTGCGCAATGCAAAAGGGGGGATCAAAGCGCAACTCGATTTTGTGAGCGAGCTTGGTAAATGCAATGTCCTGGAAATTTACGAAGCATTTGAGAACAAATATCGTTACCTTTTCTCAGAAAGCGGTCTCATTGATTTGGGTGATGAGAGGGTTGCTTGGATGCGCGGGCTCAAGCCGACAGCTCCCGATCAAAACACAGTCGAGCTTTCCACAATGGACTTCTTGCGTTTAGAGGCAACCATAGGAGTGTTAGAGCCGCGAGAGCTTTCTCCCCAAGCTGACATTACACGTCGTCTGCTCAAAGAGTTGCGAGAGTTTTCTGTGTTAGAAAAGCCACAGCTCAGGGGGCTGAAAAGCGAGTTGCGCCTCTACCAAAATACAGGGCTCAATTGGCTTTGGTTTCTCTACAAAAATGGGCTTTCGGGTTTGCTTTGCGACGACATGGGTTTAGGAAAAACGCACCAAGCGATGGCGCTAATGGCAGCTATCTCGAATCAACACGATTTCAGAGGGCGCTTTCTCGTTGTTTGTCCTACTTCAGTGATCTACCATTGGGAAGATAAGCTAGAGCTCTTTCTGCCAGGGATGAAGGTGCACACTTTTCATGGATTGAAGCGCTCGCTGAAGGGGCTTCCGAAAGAGGGGTTGATTTTGACCTCTTATGGAACGTTCCGCATGGAAAAAGAGGTGTTGAAGAAGATCCGTTTTGAGTTGGCGACATTTGATGAAATTCAGGTGGCGAAGAATCCGAGTAGTCAGATCCATAGCGCCCTCTCCCTTTTAGATACAAAGATGAGCTTGGGTTTAACAGGCACTCCGATTGAGAATAATTTGCGTGAGTTAAAAGCGCTGTTCGACATCGTGCTCCCTGGGTATATGCCAAAAGAGGGCAAATTCCGAGAGCAATTTATGCTCCCCATTGAGCGGGATTTGAATGAGGAGAGAAAAGCACAGTTAAGTCAAATCATCCGTCCGTTCATTTTACGGCGGCGCAAAAGCGAAGTGCTAGATGAGCTACCAGAAAAGAGTGAAGACAAGTCTTACTGTGATCTCTCTCCCGTTCAGGTTGCCCTTTATAAAGAGGCTTTAGGTAAAAATAGCGAAGAGTATGTGGCTGAGTTACGCGATCGTGATGTCCAAGTGCGCTATATGCATATTTTCTCCTTATTGTCAGAGCTCAAACAGATCTGTAACCATCCCGCTCTTTTATTGAAGGATCCTACCGAATACAAACAATACTCTTGTGGGAAGTGGGATCTTTTCGTGGAGCTTTTGGAAGAGGCATATCTGAGCCAACAAAAAGTGGTGGTATTTTCTCAATATCTTGGGATGTTGGATATTATGGAAATGCATCTCAAAGAGAAGGGGTGGAAATACGCGCAGATCCGCGGTGGTACGACGAATAGAAGAGAGGAGCTAAAGAGGTTCCAGGAAGATTCGAGCTGCTTCATCTTTCTAGGCTCTTTGCAAGCGGCAGGCTTGGGCATCGATCTTACAGCTGCCTCGATTGTGATTCTTTATGACAGATGGTGGAATGCGGCACGGGAAAACCAAGCGGTTGATCGAGTGCATCGTATTGGGCAGAAGTGGGGCGTGCAAGTCTATAAATTGATCACCAAGGGGACTATTGAAGAGAAGATTGACAAGATGATCACGAAGAAGGGACGACTCATGGAAGAGGTAGTTACAACTGACGATCAGGGTGTTCTCAAGAAGTTCTCTCGTTCAGACCTTATCGACCTGCTCTCTTTTTCTCTCTTGAGTGAGTAAAAGACTCAACTTTAGGACCGGGTTTCTCCCTGACCTTTTTCCCCTTCAGCGAAATGCGGATAGGGGTTCCGAGTAAGTTATATTGAAGGCGGAACTGGTTTGTGAGATATCTTTTATAAGTATCAGTTAAAAGTTCCGTGTTATTCACGAAAAGTACAAATCGGGGAGGCGCAGAGGCTACTTGCGTGAGGTAGTAGATCCGCAATCTCTTTCCATTGATCATAGAAGGAGGATTGAGTTGAATTGCTTTTTCTATAAAAGTATTGAGTTGGTGTGTGGTCATCCGCTGGGTGAGTGCAGTATAAACTTTTACAGCTTCTGGGATAATCTGCTCTAGATTCCGTCCCGTCTGTGCCGAAGTAAAAATGATGGGGCAATGGTTGAGGAAAGGGCACTCTTCTCGGATCGAGCGGAGACATCCCTCCATACGGAAGCCCTTTACAAGATCCCATTTGTTCAAGAGTACTAAACATCCTTTACCCGACTTTTCTATTTGACTGGCGATCCGTTTGTCCTGAGCTGAAACTCCCTCTTGCGCATCCAAGACCAATAGACAGATATCGGAACGC
Organism: Chlamydiales bacterium; assembly: GCA_046153495.1. Lineage (GTDB taxonomy): Bacteria > Chlamydiota > Chlamydiia > Chlamydiales > JAAKFR01 > JBJXGG01. The sequence goes on along the minus strand of JBJXGG010000164.1, from coordinate 896 downwards.
TCTATCGCCTCTTCGGTCCGGATAGCAGCGAATTTTTCGATAACGTCTTTCTCTGATTTCTTGCGTCGGATACCTGCTGTATCGATGAGAATAAAGTCCTTTCCATCGCTACGAAAAGGAATATCTAAACTGTCGCGTGTGGTGCCAGGAATAGGACTCACAAGGCAACGTTTCTCATCAATAAGAGAGTTGAGTAACGTAGACTTCCCCACATTGGCTCGTCCAATAATGGAAAGCTTGATCGTGGGGCTCGCGGCTATCTCAGGTTTTTGGTCAACAAAATCTTTTAATGCTGTTTCCAGCAGCTCAGCTACCATATAGCCTTGAGTTGCAGAGACAGGAATGGTTTGTTTGATTCCCAGTGCATGGAATTGGTGTGTGAAATAGGCTTTATCGGGAGTGTCTACCTTATTGACAGCCAAAATAAGAGGTTTATTGATTTTAAGGAGACGTTTGGCCAATTCAGCATCAATATCGGTCAGCCCTATCTGGCCGTCTACTACCAGTATAAGAACATCTGCCTCCTCAATCGCAATCTGCGCTTGGCGGAGAATCTCTTGTTTAAATTCATCTTTTGAATGAGGGTCAATCCCTCCTGAATCGATAACCTCAAAGGGATATCCAAAGATTTCAGCTTGCGCATAGTTACGATCGCGCGTGACTCCCTCTGTCGAATCGACAATAGCCACTCGTTTTTTGCATATCCGGTTAAAAAGAGCGGACTTCCCTACATTCGGACGACCTACAATAGCTAATTTCTTCAAACTCATGGGGATCATAATACAGGATCGGCGAATAAAAAAAAATTCCCTTAATTACCTTTCGCGCTTATAAAAAGTTTTATGCTTTTTACCTCCGTCTCTCTCATCCCGTTTTGGCGGGATATAAAAAAATAT
>JBJXGG010000163.1:0-10939 GCA_046153495.1 Chlamydiales bacterium | reverse complement strand
AAAAAAGGAGTGCTTCTTCAGGGTGCTGTAGAGCGGAAAATCAAGATCGCCTCTTTTTTAGTTCGACTTTTGCGTCACAAGAAAATCTCTCCCCTCTTTCATTTTGATGACTTGGCCAAACAAACGCTCTATGTAGAGAAAAAGTTTGACTCTTTTTTATGGCGTCGCTGCTTTGATATAGCTCTACACCCCAGTGTGACACGCATTTTCCTAAAGGATCCCGGTCTTTACGAATATGTCGATCCCAATATTCATATCGGTAAATATATTCATGACAGAATCCATAACTCTCTCAAATATTTTCTAGCGAAAGAGAGCCCTCTTCTTTCCCTTTTATTTCAAGGTAAAGTAAATCCTGAGTATCTCCCTCCCTATCTCACCGAGAGGGGAGTCGCTCAAATTAAGCCCCGTCTGGATCGTATCAAATTTCAAACAGGTGATCTCATCGCTTATATTGAAAATGCGCCAGAAAATAGCTTCGACTGTTTTTCGCTCTCCGATGTTGCCTCTTATGTTCCCTTTACGGCCTTTGAGCGTATGGTACGGGCTGTTGTCCGTGCAGCCAAGCCAGGAGCCCGCTTCTGTATCCGTCAGTTCTTAACAAAATATGAGATTCCCGAGGCTCTTGCGGCCCATTTCCAACGCGAACGTGGGTTGGAAAAGCAGTTAGGGAACCAAGATCGTTGTTTTGTCTACCAGTTTATGGTTGGAACGATCCAGAAATAGAGGAGCCGATTTTCTCTGAAAAATGCCAAAAGTAACGGCGTGCCCAGGGCAAGTGCTTTGCATAAATAGCTGTGTACTCAGGATAACGGCTCATTCCCCTTAAAGACTTCGTCTCTTCTCCTCCAGAGCCATCGTTGATAGGCACACCAAGCCTCTCCCCCTCTTTTATCACAAGCGTTGTCAAAATGCGATAAAGCTCCTTATGATTAGGGGCGTGAATATTATAGCCAAAAAAGGGTATTGTTCCAGCCCTGTCCCATATTTTTAGAGCAAAAACTCCCTCTATTTTCTCCCCTTTTTTCAGTACGAGCCAGAAAAAATCACTCTCCTGCAAAAATAGCTCTGTGTAGGCCGGGCCAAAAAGTGTGTGTTTCTCTCGATAGAGGGAGCTAAAAAGCTCCAGGCACCTTTTGAAATCTTCTGGCGCAATATGTCGTTCGATCACGTAGCCCTCTTTTTCGAGTAAGCGGAGATCTCTTCTATGGTGATAAAGCTGACGAGGGGTAACTTTTTTCGTCGGATCGAAAACATAGATATTGCGAGAGAAAAAGAGATGGTAATGTTGCTGTCGAAACCTCTCTAACAATTCTTTGCTCGTGAAAGAATCAAGATTGCGGAAGATCAGGAGATGATCAGGAAATCTGTGCATAAGAAAATCTGTGATCTGTGCAATCTCCTCTTGCGTCAATTGTGGCAGTATATTCGCTGTGAGTAGATGATTGTTCACAATCACCGCTTTATTAATCTTACACAGTTTTAATAATGCGCCTACGCCGTTGATAAACGGCTTTTGGAGATTGCCCAAAAAAGGACGCCTCTTTAGAATTTTTTGTTTGTAATAATTGACTGCAAAATAGTTCGAGGTGAGGTACGAATTTTGATATTCCTTGTTATTAACCGTGATGGGAAGCAAGTGCTCCCCTATTTTTAACACGAAATAACGGGTATCGATATTCTCAACATAAGAACTGATTTTTTCTTGCAATAGGGAGAGAGGGTATTTGCCATAGATACACCCTTGTTGAAATGTCTTATCAAAAAACTCAATCCGCTGCTGCTGCTGCTGCTCTCGCTTTTTCATACCACCGTAATGTGCAGACGAAGGCTACCACGCCAAGAGCCGTCAAAACTACGCCCCCCCCCATCATCAAGTATGCATTTTTCATACCTATCACAGAGAATTTATTCAAGGCGGAGACAGCATTAGGCGGTAGGTTTCCTGTGATCGCTAAATAGGCAAATATCCCCGAAAGAGCTAGTAATATCCCCAACGCCAGCGCGCAGATACCTGCCGCAAACGAACAGCATCCCGGTGCTTGTGGGTGAAGCCGTGAGATTCTTAATCGCTCAGCACTATCCGCCATAACCAATACATCCTGACTTTTACGGTACATTCTATCATACCAAAGAATGAAATTTAAGAAAAAAGATTTTTTTAATTTTTACTTGGTTAGGGCTGTCAAAATCTTCCGTTTTCCAGAGAAGGGCGCTCTTCCATGCATGAGTAAAACATTGTCTAAAATAGCCATGTCATTTTTCTGCCATGGGTAAGAAATGGTGCAATCGTCTAGTACATCAATCACATGATATAAATCTTTTTTAGAAATTAAATTCCCATCCTGGTAAAATATTTCATGCATAATAGTATGCGGACGCATATAGATGAGTTTCACTCCAATCCAGTTCCAAAAACCGACCAGTCTGGGGTTGAAATCGTATAAATGCGCTTGATTAAACCAGATTTTCTCCTTAGTTTGGGGATGCTCTATCGTAGCCGCAGTTTTTTGGGAGATTTGGAGCCAGTCGTGCGAGTGCCATTTATAGGAGAACTCGTTTTCTCTACATCTTCGCTCGACCTCTTCTTTTTGATCTGTCTCAAAAACTTCCATCCAAGTTTTATGGCTTCTCTGGAGCTTGTTCACAATATCAAGCAAGATATTTTGGCGATAGTAATTCGAGACATATTTGAGTCCTTTCTCTTCGAAGCGAGCGCGCACGTCTGGCTTTACCTTTTTGAAGATTTTCCGCGCATCTCCCAAGATCGTAGCCCCTCCTTTCTGTGCTGGGGTTGCACAGTAGAAATAAATATGCTTAGGATAGTGTTTTATAAAACTCATCTCATTATGCAAAGGGATCTTCAATTTAGGGGGCGCCTCTGTCGAGGTATAGACTTTTCCTTGCACTTTGTCGCGCGGACTATCCCCACCAATGTAATTAAGCTGCTCACCGAGTTTTAAGGTTTGGATTACTTCGTTGAATCCTTGCGCCCCTTCAATAGGGAAGCCCCGGAGAAGAATACCCCCATGTGCCAGGATTTTTTTTTTGATGTCATCTCTGTTGTCTTCGATCCATTTGAGTAGATCTGCAAAGGCAAAACCCTTTCGTTTCGGTTCAATTACAAGAGGGATTTTCTCTTGATTTAGATAGGAAGTTTTCATACTCATACGTTAGCGTCGCTTACCAATTTTGTCAAACTTGCCAATACCGTTTTGACATGTCCCAGCACTTTCACACTTTTCCATGTTTTTACGACCTCGCCTTTAGGATTAATGATAAACGTTCGACGGATGACACCTTCATATTCGATGCCAAAGTTTTTCTTTGTCCCATAGGCACCATACGCGCGTAGAATTTCTTTCGTAGGGTCACTCAACAATGAGATTCTCAATTTCTTTTTTGTCACAAATCGGCAGTGCGAATCGACCGAATCGGGACTGATACCGAGAATCACGGCACCTAATTTTTCAAATTCTTCGCGCATCGCTGTAAAATCAATAGCCTCTTTCGTACACCCTGGCGTTAGATCTTTGGGATAGGTATAGAGCACGACCCATTTTCCTTTCAATTGATCCAGTGAGATCTGATTCTTTTCTTGGTCATGCAAACAAAATGCAGGCGCTAAATAGGACATATTTCACCATTTTGGTTGAAAAATAGAGGTAAAAATCGTAGTCTTTCAATTATGAAGAAGATCCTTTTTTTATCCATACTTTTTTTTGCCTCACAAGTGCAAGGTACTATCCGCTCTATTGAAGAGGGATGGAATTCCGCTGATTTAGTCGAAACATATCGACACAATTCAGACCTTCAAATGCAGTGGGCTTGGCAGGCCTTTTCTCGTCTCAAATTGAAAGGAAACGAGACGATTTTAGACTATGGTTGCGGCGATGGAAAGATCTCTTCTCTAATGGCCTATATGGTACCCAAGGGGAGTGTTACAGGAGTGGACATCTCCAATGCGATGATCTCCTACGCCTCTCAGATATATCCGGAGTCTTACTACCGGAACCTAGCTTTTTCTCATATCGAAAATATCTCATTCTCGGGCTGGCAGCCTGACAAAAAATTTGATGTGGTTACCTCTTACTGTGTCTTTCATTTAGTAACTGAACCGGAAGCCGTGCTCACACATATTCACGATAAGCTCAAGCGGGGCGGAAAGTTAGTCATGACGGTGCCCTCAGAGCACAATCCTGCCTTTGTTACTGCCGCTCAAGAGGGCATGAGTAAACGAGGATGGGCAATCCCTACTGTCAAGGGGACTTTATTTGATGATAAAGAAACAAATGCAAGAGAAATTTTCGCTAAAACAGGATTTCGTATTAAAGAGATGGAGCAGGTAAATACTTGTAACATCTTCTCATCTAAAAAAGATTTTATTATCTGGTGTCAAGGAACGATCACGGCGAATCTACAGATTCCCCCTGAGGAAAGTTGGGATTTCTTTTCTGAGGTGATAGACCGGATGGTAGAGCTCGACCCAAATATGATAGACGAAAGGGGTTTTATCCACTTTAACATGAAGCGAATCGATGTCGTGTTACAAAAAATCTAGGAAAGAGTAGTTCCACTATATCTCCCGTTTGGCGAATTGCTGGAGTATAGGATGAGTGGAACACAAACTGAATGCTTTTTGCAAGTTCTGCTCAGCGTTCTTCTCCTCGCCACGTAGATGTTGGGCTAAAGCTAAATTCACGAGTAGACCTGGATGCTCCTCCAACTGATGCTTCGCCAAAAGTTCGATCCCACTTCCTTGCAGAAATTTACGGGTTAATTTGGTCCACAGTGGAGGAAAAAACAATGGCGACACACCGCCAGAAATGAGGAGAGTTGTCGCTCTACATCCGAGGATAAAGAAATGTAACAAGATCATAGCCATTGCTATTTTATTAAGGATAAATAGCCAAGAGTCGGGTAACCAAAAGTTCGTAGCTAAAATAAAGAGCATCCAAAGTGTGATCCATATAGAATGGCTGAGCACTTTTTCCGCTAAAGGAATAACCTGTTCATAGAACGGCTCTCCCTTGCTATTCAACAACGCAAAGTAGCCTTTCTCTGTGAAATTGAAGTGATATTTTCCACACTGCGTAAGATCACAACCGTTATGAAAGAGACGACCAATCTCTTCATCATACTGGATCAAAGAGGAATCTCCTGATCATTCTCTTCAGTGATAGATTCTTCTTCCCTTTTGACTTCTGTTTGTTTATAGCGAGTAAGCGTTTCTGAAATCAGGGTGGACGGTGGTGGAATCAAAGAGCGCTTCTCTGTACTACGCTGTTTTCGTCTTTCGAGCTCTTCATCAGGAATGGCTTCAGCTACCAGGGATTCCTTCTCTACATTCTCTTCCATTTCTGGCTTATCGCCACGTCTCTTTCTAGTACGGCGACGTCTCTTATCGACTTTACTCTCTTCCTCACCCTCGACCTTCTTGCCACCTGCAATTTTGATACCCTTCTCTACTACTGGAGTTTTGAGAGCGACTCGCGTCTCCCGCACTTCTATAATCTCATACTCAGCTGCAGGGATAATGAAACATTTAGGTCTCTCCATTGAACGATAAAAGCTCGTGTTCCCAAAGGTAATCACTTCTACCATGTCGACAAAAAATTCCTCGTTACTTCCTTGGCTATTGCGTAAGAACAACTTATAACCCTCTTTTGCGGTTACAATTGTCTCAATTATTGGCTCTCGCGTAAAATGCATGTATTCTCCTTTTCTTTTGCGGCCATGAATGCAATCAAATCCGCAATACGGGTGGCATACCCCATTTCGTTGTCATACCATGCCACCAATTTATAAAAATGATCATTGAGAGCGATACCAGCGCCAGCATCGAAGATTGATGAGTAAGAGGAACCAATAAAATCGCTCGAAACAACGGGATCATCACAATAACATAAAATACCCTTCATCGGGCCTTGTGCAGCTTTTTTCATAGCGGCACATATCTCTTCATAACTAGTCGCCTTAGTTAGACGTACCGTTAGATCGACTACAGAGACGTCAGCCACTGGTATGCGGAACGCCATTCCTGTCAGACGTCCTTTGACCGCAGGAAGACATAACGCCACTGCTGTTGCAGCTCCTGTAGAAGCAGGAATAATGTTTTGGCTAGATCCCCTGCCTCCACGCAAATCCTTCTTCGATGGTCCATCTACAGAGGGCTGGGTTGCAGTCAGAGCATGAACAGTAGTCATCAAACCCTCTTCAATACCAAAATTATCCAACAACACTTTTGTAATAGGTGCTAGACAATTTGTAGTACATGAGGCATTGGAAAGAATCGTATCCTTAGCCGGATTATACTCGTGATGGTTTACACCTAAGACAAAAGTCGGCACTCCATCTTTGGCTGGTGCCGAAATAATGACCCTCTTCGCCCCTGCTTGTATGTGTTTACCTGCTCCCTCTTTGCTAGTAAAAAGACCGGTCGACTCAACGACATAATCGATTTCTAACTCTTTCCATGGCAAATTTGAGGGATCTTTTTGAGAATAGACTGCTATTTTTTGACCATTCACTAGAAGAGTCTCTCCATGCACCGACACCTCTCCTTTGAAACGTCCATGCGTAGAGTCATACTTTATGAGGTAGCCCAAATTTTCTGCTGGCACTACGTCGTTGACTGCAACAATCTCTATCGCTTCGTTCTCAATCGCGTTGCGTAAAAAAAGCCTCCCAATGCGTCCCAATCCATTAATAGCAACTCTAACCCTCATAAATCAGCTCCGTTCGAAGTCAGTTGAAAATGTCGCTTTATTCGCTTAAGTATTCAATCACGCAGAGTTCCGCATTATCACCCACGCGTTTACCGCCCTTAATAATACGTGTATAGCCTCCATGGCGAGAAGCAAAACGTGGCGCCAACTCATCAAAAAGTTTTTTTACAACTCTTCGATCCGTGTTGTAGCACGATATATTGCCTTCACGTACGGCCCTTCTATCCTTGCTATCCAAATTATTATAACAAATCATCAAACGAGCAGAAGCCTCACGCTTGCTCGCTAAGTTATTCTTCTTAGCTAATGTGATCATACGATCAGCATGACGCCTTAGCTCTTTCGCTTTTGCTACAGATGTCATGATACGCTCACCGTCAATCAGATCCTTCAACTGGTTTGCGATCATGCAACGTACATGTGAAGAAGTGCGCCCTAATTTGCAAACTTGTTTACGGTGTCTCATTAATTGATCCCTCTCTGATTTTCTTCAAAATATTCTTTTATCTTATCTTTCACATTATCTTGCGTTATACCAAATCGAGTAAGATCCATACCTAACCCTAGACCCATCTCCGTTAACTTGGCCTTAATCTCATTTAGAGATTTCTTGCCAAAGTTTCTGAACTGCAACAACTTAGGCTCTGGCATCACTACTAGCTCGCCTATCGTTTCAATATTAGCACCATTCAAACAATTCGTAGAACGGACGGATAATTCTATCTCATTAATACCCAAAACGAGCTTCTGCATCAGCTCATCTCTATCGGAATCAGAACTCTTATGAACTTGCTCAAAGCGGAGTTCATTTTCTTCTACATGCTCAAATACATTCAGGTGTTTGACCAAAATTTTAGAAGCAAAAGAGAGCGCCTCTCGTGAAGTGACACGACCATCTGTTGTCACTTCAATAATAAGTCTATCGAAATCGGTATCTTGACCCACACGTGTTGCTTCTACATAGTAGTTCACAAGTCGTACTGGTGAAAACGCTGAATCCATCACAATCTCATCAACAATCTTATTATCCAGCTCGTGTCTTTCAGAAGAGACGTATCCTCTACCGATAGCGATTTTGATATCAATACGTTTAGAGATCGGCTTTGTAACAGTAAAAATAGGTAGATCAGGATTGACTATTTCGAACTCTTTAGAGTCGATCAAATCACCCAAAGTTACTGTCTTTTGGCCCTGCGCGCCTAGATCATTTTGTGTGATCTCTAACATCTTTGTAAGAACTCTTTGTTCGCGCACATTCGGAATATCTTCATGCGAAAGGCGACGAATAAGAGCACCCTTCAAATTGAGAATAATATTCGTGACATCCTCAATAATTCCCTCAACGGCCATATATTCATGAGGCACTCCTTCCATGTAGAAAGAAATAATCGCTGGCGCCTCAATAGAAGTTAACAGAAGACGACGCAACGCATTCCCTAATGTATGCCCAAACCCACGTTCAAATGGCTCAGCCACAAAACGAGCAAAAGTTGACGAACAAGATTTTTCATCCACTTTAATCTTTCGGGGCATTTCAAATTTATCATATAGTACTGCTGGCATTTAATTGACCTCCTTAAACTCTACGCCGCTTACGGGGTCGGCACCCATTATGCGCTACGGGCGTGGTATCCCGGATAATAGTCACTGTTATTCCAGCACTAATAATGCCTCTAACAGCTGATTCACGACCAGCTCCAGGCCCACGCAAATTCACTTCCGCCTCTTTCATCCCCATTACTGATGCCTGCTTAGCTGCATCTTGCGCAGCCATAGTTGCTGCAAAACCAGAAGACTTTCTTGATCCAGTATATCCAGCTTTTCCAGCGCTTGCCCACGCGATTACATTCCCTGCTGGGTCAGTAATCGATACAATCGTATTATTGAAGGTCGCGGTCACATGTACCACTCCTGCTGGGACGTTACGAACAACTTTTTTGCGTACCTTGGTCTTCCCCGCGGTTTTTGCCCCTTTCTTGACTTGTGCTTGCTTGGCCAAGTGAACCTCTCCTAGTTATTAAATTATTTTTTCTTTCCAGCTACAGTCTTCTTTTTACCTTTGCGCGTACGTGCATTTGTGCTTGTGCGCTGACCCCTGACTGGAAGTCCTGAACGATGTCTCAGGCCACGATATGAGTTGATATTGATCAAACGTTTAATATCATTTTGTGTTTGACGACGAAGATCTCCCTCTACAACATACTCGCTTTGAAGAAGGGCGTTCAGCCTTGCAACATCCTCATCATTCATGGCTTGAGCTTTCATGTCAGGATCTAAGCCCAACTTCTCTATAATCTCACGAGAAACATTCGGCCCCACTCCGTATAAATAGGTCAAACTAATCACTAGTCTTTTCTTTGGTGGAATGTCAATTCCAATGACTCTAGGCATATTACTTATCTCATCACTTTCGTTTTAATGAATGATCGAAAATCTTAACAAAAAGAGGCGATAAAATCAACGATGTTGTTCTAACGTCCTCTTATTTTCCCTTTTTTCATAAATCCTTCGTAACGTTTCATCATGAGATGAGAGTCGATCTGCTTCATCGTATCTAAAACGACACCAACTAAAATCAAGAGGGCTGTTCCTCCGAAAAAGTAGCTAATAGAGGGATCTATGTGTAAAATTTTACCCACAAGATTTGGCAAAATAGCGATTATGGCCAAAAAAACCGCTCCAATTAAAGTGACTCTGTTCATCGTTTTTTCCAAATATTCTTGAGTAGGTTTACCTTGACGTATACCGGGTATGAATGCGCCGTTTTTTTTCATATCAGAGGCTATCTGCTCTGGGTGGAATTGCGTTGCTGTCCAAAAATAGGTAAAAAATAGGATCAAAAGAACATAAATGGTCATGTGCACTGAACTGCCAGGAGAAAGAGAGCGCGCAATTCCCCCAAAAATCGAGCTATTGCCTATAAATTGTGCAAGAGTTGCGGGAAACATCAGTAGAGAAGAAGCAAAAATCACTGGAATCACACCAGCGTAATTAATTTTCAAAGGAACAAAAGAGCCTCCGCCCTGGACCTCACGCCTACCCACCATCCTTCGGGCATATTGGACAGGTATTTTACGTACTCCTTGGATGATGAGGATAGTGGCGATAATGACCAGCACAAACACCGTAAAAAGAACGACAAGCGAAGAAAAAGTGAGCTGTCCTGGCTCTTGTGAATTGAGATTTAGCTGCTTAACAACATTCCCAATAGTAGAAGGAAGAGAAGAGATGATGCCTACCGTAATAATTAAGCTGATACCATTTCCAATCCCCTTCTCAGTAATCTGCTCCCCTACCCACATCAAAAAAAGTGTTCCTGTCGTCATGGTCAAAACTGTGATCAAAAAAAAGAGCCATGGCATCCCAAACATTTGTACCTTGAACATCTCTGGCAAAATTATCCCAGGGCTTGAAAGGTTCATCTGTATGGCATAGCGAGCAAAAAGTGTAGATTGGATAAAAGCAAGCAATAGGGTAAGGAGACGTGTATTTTTATTTATCTTTCTGCGTCCTGCTGCCGGATTCTCTCTTACCTCACGTTGAAGTCCAGGCATGAGCGCCATAAGCAGCTGCATGATAATCGAAGCAGAGATATAAGGAACAACACCTAGAGCAATTACTGTCATTTGCGCAAAGGCTCCGCCAGAAAAAATATCGACAAGCTGAAAAAGGTTTTGCCCTCCTCCTGTAGCTTGCTTAAAGTAAGCTAACGCTAGATCTCCGTTGATACCTGGTACAGGAACAAAGACCCCAATTCGACAAACAATCAGCATCAGGATAGTGAACATAATGCGGCTTTTAAGTTCGCTTATGCTAGCAATACGCCTTACTGTATCAAACATCCCAGCTACCTTTTTCCCTATCGGGAAACAAGATTAATTTCCTGATCCTTAAGCTTTGCTCGGGCTCCTTCCGATATTCTCTCGATTTTAAAAGAGACCTTTTTTGTTAACTCTCCTTTTCCAAGTACTTTAACTCCATTGGAAGAGCCTTTTAGATACCCTTTCTGCCGTAGGGTCTCTAGGCTGACTTCTTCTCCATCTTGATAGATCTCTTCAATCTGCTCCAAATTGATCACATCAAATCGACAAGTAAATCGACCATTAGAAAATCCTCTAGTGGGTACTCTTCTATGTAAAGGGACACCCCCCCCAATATAGCCGTGACGTGTTTTGTAACCTGAACGTGCTCCCATTCCCTTATGGCCTCTG
>JBJXGG010000162.1:0-9956 GCA_046153495.1 Chlamydiales bacterium | reverse complement strand
AAAATACCTGCTCCCGGTTTTTATCTCGATAAGTTACTAATGAAGCGGCCTGGCTTCCAAACCAACTTAAGCTAACCTCTTCTGCAAAAACTGTTCCCTCTATCCGTTTGTTGATTATGCTGAAAAGAAGCGGCTTTCCAAATTTAGAAGAGAGAAATGAGGGGAGAACAGCAAGCGCAAGAATGATCACTACAAGCGGCACTAATGCCCCCCAGATACACCACTTTTTTGCGCGACTCATCTCTAAATATCCTTTAATAAATAGTTTTTATCCGATTTGTCGATCAGGGCGGAAAAATCATCAAAACTATCAAGAATTTTCTCCACATCATCACTATCTGGCAACGGAATTTCCTCTCCTTTATGACTGATCATATCAATCACTCTCTTAATTGTCAGTTGATCTATGCTCCTTGCTGGCTGAAAACCAGTATGTTGCTGTTTTTTGTGTAGTTTTACTTCCGCGAGAACTTTTGCATCGGTCAGGTTATGGAGTAGCTTAGCTGTAAGGGGAAGTGGGATAGAGAGGAGGTTAGAGATCTCTATCATCGTAGGTGGGTTCTCCTCATTTTGGAATTTTTTCACTGTCAAATGGGCAATCCGTAAACAGAGGAGCTGACGAAAAAAATTACTGAGATGGATATCTTCTGTCATAAACTCATAGGCAGTGACGTTTTGGAAGGCAAAAGACATCTTCGCTCCTAATAGCAACACAATCCAACTCAGATAAAGCCAGATGATAAAGAGGGGCAGTGCCGCGAGAGCCCCATAAATCTGGCTATATCTCATGACTCCTAGTTGGAAATAAATATAAGCCCATTGCACTAGCTGATAAATGACCGCTGTAAGAACCCCTGCCCAAAGAGCGGGTAGAAAGCTCACCCTAGTGTTGGGTATAAAGATGTAGATAAAAGTGAAAAGGATACTGCCAAAAACAACAGGAATCAGATTGAGTAGCGAGAGTAGCACGATTTCTAGATAGCGCATTACCGTACTCTCACCAGCTAGATTTACAGTAGAACCTGAGAAGTAGGCTGTTAAGCTCATCGTAACCATGACAAATACGGGACAGATAAAAAGGAGAGCCATGTAATCGCTAAAACGGCGCGCCAGATTTCTCGTCTGCTTCACTTCCCAAATCCGATTCATAGCGATTTCGAGGTGAATCAAAATGCGAATCCCTGCCCACAAAATCACGAAAGCTCCCACTCCTATGATCACACCACGGTGCGCCTCCTGTAAAGAGGCTTGCCCCAACTCGATCAGCTTATCCACCACCTCCTTTTGATCATCAAAACGTGAAAGAAGCCAATCTTGGAACGTCTGCTTCAACAGAAATCCTTGAGCCAACCCCATAAAAAAAGCGATCAATGGAACGGCTGATAAAATGGAATAGAACGTAAGTGAGGAGGCTCCTATTTGTACCTGGCTTTTCGTAAACCCTTGTCCAATCAAGACAAGGACACGCAAGATACGTACCCAAAAGGCGTGGGAGCGTTTGAGTTCATGTACACGGATGCGCCAAACACCATGTTTAAAAAAATGGCCTTTTTGTCCCATAATCTATAATTATACACTAATTATAATTATGTTTTATTGCCTTGATTGTTAAAAAAAGAGGAAATTCACTACGGGCACGATTTTCCATTTTGGCCGCTTTTCCCGTACTTTGTTTTGGAGAAACCCACTCCTCAATTATTTGGATCATAAAACCCGCTTGATAAAGCCACTTCGTATAATCGGACAGGGGGTGATGAAAGCTCCACGTCGTTTGTGACTTAGAACCTTTTACCGGATTTGCTTGGATTGGGATTTTTAAAGGGGAGAGATAGCGATTTACCCGCCTATACTGCAATTTTTGTGCTTCGTCCACTTCCCAATGCGTTTGACGCGGAATCCGAAAGCAGGGGTGGTTGAGCACAAAAACAAATATCCCGTTTGTTTCTAAATGCTTATGTGCATTTTGGATAGCTAGATCGGCGCGAGCGACGTTTTGAAGAGCCAAGATACAAGTGACATGGGTGAAAGTGCCAAGAGATAGTGGGGCGCAGATATCAGCAACTTGATACTTTCCTTGCCCCTGCTTTGCTTGTCGAATTAAACTAGGAGAGAGATCAACTCCTTGATAAGGAATCTCTTTAGGAATAAGATTCGAGAGAACACCCTGGCCACAAGCCAAGTCGAGTAGGGAAGGGGAGTGGAAGGCGGAAAAATTGAGTAAGGGGAGAAGGCGAGGAAAAATCACCTCTTTGTGGAAAAAATGTCCCTCCTTTCCGACAAGATCACCATACCACTCTTCGACTCCCTCCCAACTAGAGTTGGATTGCATGCAATCTCCCCAATAACTCTTGCAGCTGTGGCATAAAAGCTTTTAACCCTGAAGCCTGCTCGCTTATTCCCGTTAATGCTTGCGTGAAAGCAGTTTGGAATTCTCCTAATTGTGCCGCATACTGCTCTTTCACTCCTCTTAATTCACGAATACGCTCCTGCATCAGTCTTTCACTTTCTTGACCTACAGCCACTTGCGCTGTTATTTCAGCTGCCGTACGCTGGAGTTCCGTTAGAAGTTGGAGTTGAGCTCTTTGATTGAAACTCTCTATAAGAGCCACCAACTGCTGTTTTACTTCTCCGAACAGGGTGCCGGTTGCCTGCACTCGCGTTATTTGGGCTGCAAGCTGCGTCAGATGTCCATCTAATTCATCGCTTTCTGTAGCGCGTGCAGCAAGAGCCGCTTGGAGTTGGTGCATAAACACGGCGTTCTGTTCATTAAGCTGTGTTGCTGAGCGGAGCTGGACGTCTAAAGCGGAGACGTTCGCGGCTAATGAAGTATTTGTTCTACTGAGGCCCGCTACCTCCTCCTCTAATCGCCTGTTACTCTCTTCTAACCTTCTTCTTTCCTCTTCTCTAGCCCGCTGATCTATAGTAGCTTGTTGTCGTAATTCTCCTATTGTCCGAGATAGAGTCTGTTGCTGTGCCGCGCCATCACGAAGTTGCTGGGCGTGCTGTGCATTTTGTCTACTATAATCTAGGTTTTGTGCTGTTAACACTTCTACCCCTTTATGCAGACCAAGAAGATCTTTATACTGGTACCCTATATAAATTCCATAGATGGAGCAGACTCCTCCAACCCCAAAAGGAATGCAGAGATAGGGATTTTTTTTTAGAATGAGGCAAAGAGCAACTCCAAAGATACAGGTGACTAAAGCGACCATTCCTGGAATCATACGCCAACCTGGGCAGACAGAGCGGCCCTTTAAACTGCCTGTAGCGGAGTAGTTTGTAAGACGGCTGCAGCAGGGGAGGCAACTCAAGCATTCTACCATAAAAACCTCATATGACTAATGAATACTCTTATGAATTTCTTTACGGATTTCCGTCAATACTTCTAATTTCCACTCCGGTTTACGGAAAGCATAAATGACAAGTGGAATGAGGCAACTCACTATGAGTGATGAAATCAATAACATTTCATACGTAAAGATACTGTGGATTGCGTATCTGAAGGTGGGAGGAATAAAGCTTACAATCAGGGCAAACAGACTGGAAAGTATTCCGACGCAACTCACAATCCAGATCCCCACCTTTCCACCAGGCACCTGGTAAGCGCGCTTTACGTTCGGCTTTTTGTAGCGCAAAACGATAGCGGCAATAAGGAGGAAGACGTACATGATCAGATACATTTGTGCCGCAAGTGCGCTCAAAATCCAGTAAGAGACGTTGACGTTAGGAAGGTAGAGAAAAACAAAAGCGGCAATAGTCACAATAACGGCTTGAAAAAACATCAAATTGACCGGAGCATGTCGCATGTTCACTTTATGAAATACCGGAGGAAGACAGCCGTGTTCTGTTGTCACAAAAAGACCTTTTACTCCAGCTATCGCCCAAGCATTAAGCTCTCCTAAGGCGCCTAACACAGTAAAAATCGCAACCACAGGCACAAGCCAATTCAAATGAAATCTACCAAAAAAGATACGGAAAGCGTCCAATAGTCCTGACACCAAACTGATATTCTCTTGTGGCACGACTACAGCAATAGCCAGCGACCCTAAAACCAAAATTCCCAAAGTAAAGAGAGCAGCAATCAAAATCGCTCTAGGAAAATTCTTCTGCGGATTTTTCACTTCCCGCGCGAGGTTGGCATTTGCCTCCAGCCCGCTCAACGCTAAAAACATTCCAGAGAGGAATACTAATTGAGTAGGGTGAGAGAAGTCGGGAATTAGATTTTTTGCCGTGAAAAGGATGTCTGAAGGCATCCCTATGGCCAACCAAACTATCGCCAAAACTATCAAGATGACTCCAGGGAGGATCGCTCCGATAATGACACAGATCGTACTGACAAAAGCCGAGGTCTGCACCCCAAAAAAGTTGAGGAAAGTGATCCCCCAAAAACCGATCAAAATAACGGAGAGAAGATAGAATTTATTTTGTGCTAACGCTGGCTCAAAAACGTAGGCTATGCCAGCACCGATAAAGGCAAGCATCGCAGGGTACCAAGCCATATTATGGAACCATTGCAACCAGATTGTGACGAATCCCCAACGATCACCCAGAGCTTCGCGCACCCAAACATAGACGCCGCCCGCTTTGGGCCACCCAGCGGCCAGCTCTGCAGAGACAAGAGCATACGGAATCATGAAAAAGAGCGTTCCGAAAAGATAAAAGAAGATAGAAGAGAGACCATAAGCTGCCGTGAGAGGCAAATTCCGCAAGCTAATCACCACCGCTAACGACAGCATCGCTAACACAAAAACGTTTAGCCTTCTCTGCGGATTCGGGGAGTGTGCTGCTACCATTTATCTCCTTCAAAAAACCGGGTCTACCCGAATTGAGCATCATACTGACTCTTTCTCTAAGAGTCTAGGCAATAGTAATCTCAGGCGAAAGATATACATCTTGCACGAGGTTGAGCATTTTAATTCCCTCACTGAGGGATTTTTGGAATGCCTTCCTTCCTAAGATAAGTCCCATACCTCCAGCGCGCTTGTTGATCACCGCTGTGCGGACACCGTCAGCAAAGTCATTGCTCCCAGACTCTCCTCCTGAATTGATCAAACCGCAGCGACCGGCATATCCATTCAGCACTTGATAACGACAGAGATCTATTGGATGGTCCGAGCAAAGATCTTCATAGACCAGATCGCTCGTTTTTCCAAATTTGATCTCTTTGAAACCGCCATTATTAGTAGGCAATTTTTGCTTTAAAATATCAGCTCCAATCGTCGCCCCCAAATGGTTGGCTTGCCCCGTTAAGTCAGCGGCTGTGTGGAAATCGGCCTTGCTAGTTTTGAATGCTGGGTTGCGCAAATAGCACCAAAGAATCGTACCCATTCCGAGTTCATGAGCATGAGCAAATGCTTTGGCTACTTCTGTAATCTGGCGAGGACTCTCAGGGGATCCGAAATAGACCGTGGCACCCACCGCAATAGCACCCATATCATATGCCTCTTTGATTGTAGCAAACGCAATTTGATCAAAAGTGTTTGGATAGGAAAGGAGCTCGTTGTGATTGAACTTCAAAATAAAAGGAATTTTATGAGCATAGCGGCGTGATAATAGGCTGAGATTACCATACGTGGAGGCAACTCCATTACACCCCCCTTCGATCGCAAGATTAACAATATTTTCAGGATCAAAATAGTCGGGATTTGGAGAGAAAGAGGCTCCAGCGGAGTGCTCTACACCTTGGTCAACCGGTAAAATCGAGAGATAACCCGTATTTGCCAGACGTCCATGAGAAAAAAGTCGTTGGAGACTAGCTAGGACACGGTTATTCCGATCGCTTTGAGTGAAGATACGCCCCACCCAATCACCAGCGGGAATATGAAGGCGTTCTCTCGGTATTTTTTTGCATCTGTGCGATAGAAGAGAGCTCGCCTCGTTTCCTAAAAGTTGTTCCAATTCAACATGTGTAGAAGCGTAGTTCGTTACCATCTAATTCTCCTTTTTAGCTCCAGATTTTCCACACAGATTATTTTTTTACAAACAATTTCCTTTCGTATATGATTTCCTTTCTGAATTTTAGAAAGGCTACCGCCGTGGAAGAGAAGATTATACAGATAGAGGAGTTGGCAAAGGAGTTTCCCTCTCCTGATGGGAGGGGAGTCGTCTCCGCTCTCCAGGATGTAACTCTCTCCATTGTAGCGGGCGAAATTTATGGCATCATCGGCTCGAGTGGCGCAGGAAAGTCGACACTTATTCGTATCCTCACAGGTTTAGACAAGCCTACTTCAGGAAGAGTGCTTGTAAGGGATACGCACTTAGGGATGGTGTTTCAACATTTTAATCTATTTTCTTCGCGCACTGCATTGCAAAACATTCTTTTTCCTCTTGAAGTACAGAAAAAAGAGGGAGAAAAGCGCGCGCGCGAGCTCCTTGCCTTAGTAGGTCTCGGCAGTAAAGGAGACCTATATCCATCTCAGCTTAGTGGAGGGGAGAAGCAACGTGTAGCTATTGCACGTGCTCTGGCTACTCGACCCCAGATTCTTCTTTGTGACGAAGCCACCTCTGCTCTTGACCCGGAAACAACGTCAAGTATTCTCAGACTCCTCGTCGAGCTCAACGAAAAGCTAGGTCTTACCATTATTTTGATCACACATGAGATGGAGGTCATCAAATCTACCTGTAATCGGGTTGCCGTATTAGAGGGAGGAAAGATTGTGGAGGAGGGGTTGGTTGCCGATCTTTTTGCCGCTCCGAAACATCCGACAACGATGCGATTTTTGCAGGGAATGATCCACGAGCAGCCTCAAAGCCTCCCCCTCAGGGGAAGGCTTTTACGTCTCTGCTTCCGACATGAAACAGCGAAAGAACCAATCATTTCTCAAATCATACGCACGACACAAGTCGATATCAATATCTTATCGGGTAGTATCGATGTGCTCAAAGAGGAGACAGTGGGCGCTCTTATTGTGGAACTAACAGGACATGAGCATGATATAGAAAGAGCACAGCAAATGTTGAAAGAAAAAGGGGTGATCTATGAACAACTTTGAGCTAGCCTGGCATTTGGTGCCTCTTGAGCTTTGGAATACTCTCTATATGGTTTTAGTTTCGGGGCTTTTCGCTTTTCTTATAGGTTTTCCACTTGGAATCACACTTGTAGCGACAGGGAAAGGGGGCGTACATCCTCTACCTTGGCTCCATCACCTGCTTGGCATTGTCGTGAATATTGGCCGTTCGCTCCCTTTTGCTATTTTGATTGTTGCCGTCTTTCCTTTTACCCGCCTTATTATAGGTACCAGCATTGGAACAACCGCCTCTATCATCCCTCTTACTATAGCCGCCGTTCCTTTCATGGCGCGTGTAATTGAGTCCGCGCTAAAAGAGATCCCCAAAACGATGATTGAAGCTGCTTTTGTCATGGGTGCTTCAAAAAGGCAAATCGTTTGGATGGTGCTCGTGCCAGAAGCAATGCCCTCTTTGGTACAGGCTGTTACCCTCACATTCGTGAATCTTGTGGGGTATAGTGCTATGGCAGGTCTTGTTGGGGGAGGAGGTCTTGGGAAAATCGCTATCCAAGATGGCTACCAACGTTTCAACGGTTTTCTGCTGCTCGTCACATTAATCCTTATTCTACTTCTCGTTGAACTCATTCAATGGATGGGCAATGGTATCACTTATTCTATACGTCGCAAAAGAGGTCTTATATGAAAAAATTTTTCCTTCTTCTACTAGCCTGTGCTGCTTGCACTAATAATCCCAACCAAATCAAAGTCGCAGCGACTTCTGTACCTCACGCAGAAATGTTAAAAGCGATCCAACCCCAGTTGGAAAAAGAGGGTGTGTATCTCAAAATATTAGAAATCGATGACTACACCGCACCAAACCGTCTTCTCATTGAACATCAAGTCGATGCAAATTTCTTTCAGCACCAGCCCTACCTAGATCAACAAAAAGAGCAGCACGGCTATCGGATAAAAACATTAACAGCAGTACATATAGAGCCTTTAGGCATCTACTCTCTTCGTATCAAAACTCTCCAAGATCTCCCTAATCGGGGAAAAGTTGCTATCCCTAATGATCCCACTAATGAAGCAAGAGCGCTTTATCTGTTAGAAAAACAAAATCTTATTAAGCTAAAGTCAGTAAAACTTCCGACAATTCATGATATTATCTCTAATCCAAAAAATTTACGATTTGAAGAGCTTGATGCTCCTTTTCTGCCACGTGCCTTGAAAGATGTAGACATTGCTGTGATCCCCTCCAATTTTGCTCTGCTTGCCGGGTATTCTCCCCCTGAAGATGCTATTGCGCAAGAGGGTCCCGACTCACCTTATGCCAATGTCGTCGCAGTGAGAGAAAATGAACAAAGAGAGGCTTTAGACAAATTACGTAAAGCTCTTAATTCCAATGAAATGAGAGATTTTATCGAAAAAAAATACCATGGAGCTTTAGTTCCCGCTTTTTAACAACCTGTTTTTGCGATACAATCAGGATAGGGAATCAATTATAAAGGGGGCTATTATGCCAGTTGGTGGCGGTGGTGGAGTAGATCCGCATTCAAATCCGATTAACACTCTTGGAGGACAAAAAAGTGTCGACGAAATGACACCGAGGGAGAAAGATGTCGCGTTGAAGCAGTATGCTGGCGTAATGTCGGCTATTTCTCACGGTGATCCAAAAGAACTTAAAGACATGCTTGTCAAAAATTTAGGGGAAAAGAAAGGGACAGAAGTATTCGAGAACTTCAATAAGCTTGTTGCCGACTTTGCGAAAAAAAGCGGAGAGCTTGGCCCCGGTGGAGTGCAAAGAGAGCCGATACTCGGTCCAGGAGGCGAGCAGAAACTTCTTGGCCCAGGCGGAACTCAAAAGCTTTTAGGTCCGGGTGGAGTACAACCACTTTTAGGTCCAGGTGGAGTACAACAACTTTTAGGTCCAGGAGGCACACAAAAACTGCTCAAGCAGTCTGGTTTTGACGAAAGACAACTCAATGCTTTGGGGAATATTATTGGACCTGACAGTTTAGTAAAACTAGCGCAAGCCTACCAAAGCTCCTCACAAGCAACGCAAGAGGGAACGAAGACGGGAACACGTGATACGCAGGTGAAGATGCTAGGAGCGGTTCTTGGATCACGAAAGGCAGCTGAGACAGCCTTTTCTCAAATGGTGCAGTTTTTAGGTGGTGCGGACCGTTCTGCTGGTATTAAAACCGATCTGAGTGGTAGCGAGACGGGCACTGAGAACGAATAATCCCAGCTCTTCTCTTTGACTCTCTAGGCTCCTGTTGCGAAGACAATCGCTCAGGAGCTTTTTACATTGCATGGTCTATCCTAGAAGTAAAAACTTTTCTTTATTTAATTAGTGATTATTACTATAATTAGTAATATGAGAACTGCATCTTCTATTACAGATCAAGATAAAGCTGACATTATCTGTTTATTTCATGAGATAGGGTCGTGTTCGTCAGAAAATATCGATTATGTAAAGGTTAGGACATATCGACGATTAAGTCAGATTAAAACCAAATCCTCCCTGGCTCAAAAGATCATAGCCGAGCTACAAATGGCGGTAGAAGAGTGGTCGCAGGACCCTTCTCATCTCTATAGCCTAGAGTGTGCTGCTAATTCTTTTCTTTCGCTATAAACCTGAGTTTTGGGTTGTTCTTCCTCGTAATCAGAGCAGCCAGAAAACTCCCGGGGCTTAATAATCTACAATCGGCTATATGGATCGATTTGGGATCATTAAGCCGCAGGATGTTGGCATAACAGGAGAGTATCAATCCCAATTTAATCGGCTATACAAAAAAGCCCCCTTTGACGAAATCAAAGAGGGCAAACACTGTCCCTTTAAGAAGGATGATTATTATTTGGTGAACCTAGATCGGATTCCCTTGAGGGAAATAATCTGGTAGCAACCAGCAACACCAACGGCACAGAAGATACCGCGGTGCACCACGGGATTACCAAAAATAAAACTCACTACGTTAAAATTAAAAAAACCTACTGTACCCCAATTCA
>JBJXGG010000155.1:0-6645 GCA_046153495.1 Chlamydiales bacterium | reverse complement strand
TAGATACTATCTAATTGCGCGCAAACTCTCCTGAATCCGAGCAAGACACCCCAAAACTCAGTCTAAGGGCGATTGTGAACTTATTACTAAGATAAAATCAAGACTCTTATTGCAAAAAGTTCTTGACGATTTTTCGAAAAAAAAATATCAATGATTACATGGATCTACACGAAGAAAGAAAGGGAAAAGCCACCATCATCACTTTATCTGGTCGGCTTGACAGCTCCTCCTCCCCAGAAGTAGAAAAAAAAATCGTGTCTACCATTGTCCAAGGAAACAAAGATATCGTCCTAGACTTTGGTTCCTTAGATTATATTTCCAGTGCCGGTATCCGTGTACTGGTGCTTTGCAACAAAGAAGTAGAAAAACTCAAGGGTCATATCTATTTAGCTTCCGTCCCTAAAACGATCGAAAATGTGTTATATATCACGGGCTTTCTCCAACATTTCCGTCTATTCGAAGGACAGAATCAGGCGTTAGAGGAGTTGGAAAAACTCGAAGATGACAACTCTTGAAGTGAGAGTCGATGAAATTTATACCATGCACGCAAAATCAAAGACACAAAGTCATGGTAGGTAAGATGTCAGATTTAGAAGATCTTGTCCAAGCCCATATTAGTGAATATGAGCGAGAAAGGATCTTTTAAAGATGGTGTCTTAGATGCCATGCATTTGTGTCTTTATTTTTCACGAAGGTATTACTAGACTCCATGCGGAGGTCTCAGATTGAGATTAATTCTCCATACGCTTATGATGCACTCTTTTCAACCCAGTAGTTTCTTATATGCGACGTTCTATCTGTCTTAGCGAACCACAAGTAGCCCGAGCCGGTCAAATCTCTACTTGGAAATTTATCTACACCTCCGCAGTCAATTTACCGAAGGGCACCAAAGTGAAATTTGATATGCAGAGCCAAGGCAGGGAGATCGATTGGGAGGCTCCTACAGTAGATCTCAATGAGGGAGCAAATGTGATCTATGCTCTTTTGGAAAATGGGGAAATTCTGGAAGCAAAAGAAATGGATACACCGGACAGCATCATTCCGCAGTTTGAGTTTACGTTGCCATCGACAGTCAAGGCAGGAGAAAAGCTCACAATTGTGATGGGAACTCTTCCAGATGCAAAAGAGAGCCAATATGAGGAGGCCGGTAATGAGTGTCAATTCACTGTCCAAAGACGGCGTCCTTTCTACCTTTATATCGACCCAAAAGGCAAAGGAAACTACGAAGAACCTGAAATTTTCTCTATGGATATCCGAGGGAATCGCCTCCACACTATCCAAGTGCTTACCCCCTCTTTTGTGGCAAAAAACAAACGATTTGATATCACTGTCCGATTTGAAGATGAGTACGGCAATTTGACCAACTATGCCCCTGAAAATACGCTGATCGACCTCTCTTATGAACACTTGCGCGAAAACCTGAACTGGAAACTCTTTGTGCCCGAGACTGGATTTGTCATTCTACCCAATCTTTATTTTAACGAAGCAGGAGTCTATAAAATTCAGCTCAAAAATTTGGCGAATAAAGAAGTTTTTACCTCAGCACCGATTAAATGCTTCCAAGAGAACGACCGGAATCTCTTCTGGGGACTCCTCCATGGAGAGTCGGAAAGAGTGGATTCGACAGAAAATATTGAAAGCTGTCTGCGCCATGTCCGTGATGAGAAGGCATTCAATTTCTTCGCAACCTCCCCTTTTGATGAATCAGAAGAGACCTCAAATGAGACATGGAAGCTGCTATCTCAAAACATCATGGAGTTTAATGAAGAGGATCGTTTCACCACATTATTGGGTTTCCAATACAGAGGAGAGCCAGGGAAAGAGGGAGTGCGTCAATTGCTCTATTACAAAGATAGCAAGCCAATTCTCCGTCGCAAAGATTCCAAATATTCTTCTTTGGCTAAACTTTATAAATCGATCAATACCAAAGAGATAATCTCTATTCCCATTTTTACAATGGGTAAAACCACCGCGTTTGATTTTGAAACTTTTAATCCCGATTTTGAGCGCGTGGTAGAGATCTATAACGCCTGGGGATGCTCTGAACAGACAAAGAAGGAGGGAAATCCCTTCCCTATTTCGGGCGAAGTAGTAGAGGAGGCTTCAGGCTCTATCCAAGAGGCTTTGAAGAGAAACTGCCGTTTTGGCTTTGTAGGCGGAGGGTTGGATGACCGTAATGTATTTGCTCCCCTAGCAGAGAGTGAAAAACAGAAACTCTATTCACCCGGCCTCACAGGCATCATCTGCGAAAAATACACGCGAGATAATCTCATGGAAGCCCTTTACAGGCGCTCTTGCTATGCAACAACAGGAGCGCGCATCATTGTGGGCTTCTATATTGCGGGACAAAAAATGGGCTCTGAACTCACTCTCTCCTCGAAGGTAGGATTAGCTGTAAACCGTCATATTTCTGGATATGTTGCTGGCACAGCAAAGATCACGTTGATTGAGATCATCCGCAACGGAAAAGTGCTGCATACCATCAAGCCAGAGGAGAAATATCATCTCGACTACTTCTACGATGACATGGAGCCATTGAAGAAGGTAACTCTAGATAGTAAAGGAAACCACCCATTTACTTATTATTATCTGCGCATCACGCAAGAGGACGGACATATGGCGTGGAGCTCTCCTATTTGGATCGATGTTGATACCAAATAGACAGCATTCGCCTGTAGTTCTCATAAAAGACCCCGAAAAGAAGTAACTATAGAAGTTGTTGCGCATATTCTAGTTGATTCGTACACTCGCCTTTTTGCAGTAATACCCTTTATCAGAAATAAAGTTAAAAATTAGGTAACTATTCAGGTAGGTAGTGTGAGCTTAAAATCTTGATTCTTAGGTGCAGATTTTTTCCAAAAATGCGAGCTCATAGCCGAAAAGGCGCTATTAGCGAGCATTTTTGAAAAAAAAGATGCCCTAAGAATCTGATTTTAAGCCACAATGCCTACCTGAATAGTTACAAAATTAGGGCCGTATAATGTATCATCTTTGAATAATCATTTCTCACTCATGTGTAAAAACATGCGTTTCGAAACGATCATTCAAATCTGTCGCATTACCCAACCCAACTCTTTAACTTTATTTCTGATAAATGGTATAAGATTGTTGATACCATTCGCAGGAAGAACATTCTCAACCTGAGTTTTGAGTTGTCTTGCTCAGATTCAGAGGCGTTTGCGTAACAGATCTTGCGATTTTTCGACGAAGGGAATAGCCAAAGGTTCTTTCCGAGTCAAAAAAGCACAAGAGATGCAAGTCACTGAAGATGAGTTAATAAAAACTCAAAATTCAGGTTCATAGAGAATGGTATGAAATATAAGGTTAAATGTGCGCTATCTAATCTTCACTATCATCGCCGCCATTATCATCATGGGGCTCGTTGTTCTCGGGTTTGCCATTGGTAAACTGCTCACGGGCAAAAATAGATTGCGTAAAGGGTGTGGAATGACACCTAAAGATCCTCAAGACAACTCCACAAGCTGCCATATCTGTGGGAGCCGTAATAAATGTGAGGAAGAAGATGACGACTGAATGTGTTATAAGATCACCTTTATTACATACAGTGCGAGAAAAAACGCTTAGAGGAGAAAGAGTTAGCTGCGACGAGGGGTTGCTTTTATTGCAGAGCCAAGAAAAGGAAGAGATTGCAGCAATTTGCCACCTGGCCGATGAGATGCGAAAAAAAAGAGTGGGCGATGAAATCACTTTTGCCTCTACCTTGATGGTCTATCCTACGAACCTTTGCGAATTGAATTGCCAATTTTGCTCCTTCTATGCCAAACCAGGTTGGGAAAAGGCGTGGTTCAATACACCAGCACAAATCGAAGAGAAAATCCGTCACCATCCCAGCCTCACCGAAGTCCACATTGTAGGAGGGCTCTGGAGAGATTGTAATCTTGGCTATTATGAAGAGCTGTTTGGGCGGATCAAGAATGTGAATCCAGATATCCATATCAAAGCCCTCACTCCTGTAGAGTATGATTTTTTGGCAAAATTGCATAAGATCTCCATAGAAGAGGTCTTCCGTCGTATGATCGATTGGGGATTGGGATCCTTACCGGGAGGCGGTGCGGAAATCCTCGTAGAAGAGGTACGGAAAAAAATAGCCCCCGGAAAAATTTCCAGCGAAGAATTTCTTGCTATCCACGAGCTCGTACATAAACTGGGGCTGCGTTCGAACATCACAATGTTATTTGGTCACGTGGAAACAGAAGAGCATATCATTGAGCATTTGAGGCTTGTAAGAGATCTCCAAGACAAAACGGGCGGCTTCAAAACTTTTATTCCGCTCAAATTTGGAGAAGAGGATAACGCTCTAGGTAAACGGAAAAAACAGCTGCATCATAAATCTCTCCCTCTTATCTACGCCGTTTCTCGCCTCATGCTGGACAATATCCCTAATCTCAAAGTGCTTTGGAACTATGTCGGAATTGATGAAGGGTTAAAGCTTTTACAATGTGGCGGGAATGATTTTTCTTCTACTAATCTAGAGGAAAAAGTGATTGCGATGGCTGGCGGGACCAAAGTACGCATGGACGTGCAAAGTATGGAAGAATTGATTCGAAGTATTAACCGAGTTCCGAGACTCACCAACTCAAGAGAAGTATGACGCTCCGACTAGGTCTTGTAAACTACCTTAATGTCAGTCCTTTCAAAGAGATTAACTATCCCATCTACTACGACGTTCCCTCTAGACTGAACCAACTTTTACAAGAGGGACAATTGGATATCGCGTTTGCCAGTAGTGTGACATATCTGCTCGGGGATTTTGATTGTCTCCCGGGCTTTGGATTGGCCTCTCATGGCGCCATCGATAGCGTCTTTCTCTATCTTAAAGAGGGCGAAAAATTAGATGGCGCTTCCCTCTTTCTCGATCCCGCTAGCGCTACGGGAAACATGCTTTTGCGCCTCCTTTGTGCCTATTATTGGAAAGTGGAACCCCGTTTTGTGCAAAGCAAGGAGGAGTGTGTCGGTTTTGTGAAAATTGGAGATTGGGCGCTGAGGCGCCCTCACATAAACGGTTATCGCACAATTGATCTGGGGCTCTCTTGGTTCGAAGCGACCAACCTCCCCTTTGTTTTCGCCCTTTTTATCACACAAAAGGGGCTAAGAGAACGCGCTTCCAACGAATTAGCAGAGTTAGAGAATAAACTCTCCTTCTCTTTAGAGAGTTTTATGCATAATCTGCCCCATCGAGTAGAGCACTTAGCTAAAACTACACATTTGCCCGGGGAAAAACTCGCCTCTTACTTCAAGCTCTGCCACTACCGTATCGGGAGCAAGGAGCGAGAGGGCTTACACCATTTTAAAAAGTTAGTAGACACCTATGTATGCTCAGTCAGCGCCTAAATCGATCGAAGAGATGTTCACTGCTATTGCGAAAAACTACGACCGCGTTAACTCTGCCATGTCACTTGGTCTGCACAAAAAATGGAATGCCGCTTTAGCAAAAGAGATGAAGGGGTGCCCCTTTCTTCTCGATTTGTGTGCAGGCACAGGGGAGATTGCTTTTACTTTTTTGAAAAATAACTCAAACTCTTCCGCGATACTGTTAGATTTTTCAGCAGGAATGCTCAATGTGGCGCGTGCTAAAGGAGCTCCTTTCTCCGATAGCTTTTCCATCCTCCGCGCCGATGCACAGAAAATACCTCTAGACAACAACACCGTCAATGGAGTAACCATCGCTTACGGAATCCGCAATGTGACAGAGCCTAAACTCTGCTTTGCTGAAGTCTACCGCGTACTGAAACCAAACGGGCGATTCGCGATTCTAGAACTCACTCGCCCCACCTTTTTTCTGCTCGCTTGGCTCCACCGTCTCTATACAATTACATACCTCCCAATTGTAGGAAAAATATATACGAAAAACAGAGAGGCTTATCGCTACCTTGCTTCTAGCGTCCACTCTTTCGCTTCTCCGAAAATCTTGATCAAGCAACTTCAAGCGTATGGATTTAAATTGGTTAAACACAAGAAATTTGCAGGGGGTATTGCCTCCCTGATCGTCGTAGAAAAATGTTGATTCTTGGCTCCCAATCTCCCCGAAGAAAGGAAATTTTAGAGTTTTTCTCTCTCCCTTTTAGACAGATTTCCTCCTCTTTTGATGAGGATTCCATCCCCTTTGCAGGAAATCCGGTAACATACGCCTCTACTTTAGCCAAAGGTAAGGCGCTCTCTCTGCAAGAGAGATATCCAAACGATCTCATTTTGACAGCCGATACCATCGTCTTCAAAGGGGGTGAACTCTATTCCAAGCCCCTCAGTGAAGAGGCTGGCTTCGAGATGCTCAAAGCGTTCAATGGTAAATGGCATACCGTCTATACCAGCGTCTGCGCCGCTCAAGAGAAGAACATCGCGATAGAAGTAGAGGAGACTCAAGTACTCTTCCATCAGCTTAATGAAGGACAACTCAAAGCTTATCACAAAGCTTTTAAAGGAGAAGACAAAGCAGGAGGGTATGGTATTCAAATGGGAGGAAGTATTATCATCAAAAGGATCGAGGGTTGTTTTTACAATGTGATGGGTCTACCTATTACAGCAACTAGAAATGTACTTTTGAAAATGGGCATTGACCTTTGGGAATATTTAAATTTATCGTAGCTGTTGCTCTCTCTACTCCCCTGTTTGCCGCCTTTCCTGCAG
>JBJXGG010000151.1:0-6205 GCA_046153495.1 Chlamydiales bacterium | reverse complement strand
CTACAAGGTTCCACTGCCGGGGCGGATGATGCTCGTGCATACTCGCTGCCGTCTCAAGCTGCCGCTGCGATAGCTATGCTCATGGAGCAAGGGATCATTCCTCGCCCACTAGCAGAACCTAGATCACCACCTAGAGCAGCATCACCGGCAGCGCCCGCAGCAGCAGAACCTAGAGCAGCACAATCTGCAGTAGCTCTTCCTACATACTCAGATCGAGACACAGCAGGAAAGGCCGTTCCGGTGGGAGGTATTTGTCTCATCGCAGACCGTCCAGACTTTGTTTACCTAGGGTGTGGTAGCGATAGGTTAATCGGGCTACGTTTAGAGGAGAGCGGATTACCTGGTACAACCTCAAGAGGAGGTGAGGCAACCCAGTTTGTTTTCCATTGCTATCCAGGAACAGATGATGCAAATA
Organism: Chlamydiales bacterium; assembly: GCA_046153495.1. Taxonomy (GTDB): domain Bacteria; phylum Chlamydiota; class Chlamydiia; order Chlamydiales; family JAAKFR01; genus JBJXGG01. The sequence goes on along the minus strand of JBJXGG010000151.1, from coordinate 5,790 downwards.
TTGTACTTAGCCCTGAGAGACATTTAACAGCTGTACAACTTGAGGTCGTTAAAAAGCAAGATAGCTTCAAATGCGCCCCGATAGCTAGTGCTGATAGGCTTACCGACACTGGTTTAGCCCCTACGCATGATCGAAAGCAGATGGTCCTAAGATACGAAGAGCATGTTAAGACGGTAGAGATTGTAGTAGAGCCTCGCGAGGGCTGTGTGCATTGGAATAATGAGACAGGATCTTTTGCTTACACGATCGGCGGAAGACCGCTAAATCTTCCCGTTCAGCTTGCTGATTGCTTTCCAGGATCTCCCCGTCAACCTGATGCCGCCGCTGCAGCATCTTTATCACCCGCTCCTCGAGATCTTCCTCCCGCTCCTCCGACTTCCCCAGAGGACGCTAGACTTGTTGCAGTGCCTCGATATTCGAGGGCAGAGCTCGCCGAAAAATTTCTTCTTGAGTGGACTTTTGCGGTGAACTCCGCTCAAACGGAGGTCTACATTAAGTCTGATGAAGGTACGATAACAATTTCTGCTGAACGCTTTACAGAGAGAGACGGTGTATGGACCTATAAAGAAGGGAGTATCGTGATGGATAGTAGGGAAAATATACAACGAGTTTATAGAGTCGCAAGTTAGGAGAAGAAACAACTGCTTATTCACCTGAGTTTTGAGTTCTTCTCCCTAATCCTCAGAAAACTCCTCTGATTAGGAGGAAGAACAACCCAAAACTCAGGTTATTCCCATCATGCATTGGTTGTAATGGAATTTCCATTTGACTTCTAGCACAAGGATTTGCTATCCTGAGAGATCTTTTAACTATGACAAAAGATTTTTTTACTATCCGTAGTATGACAGCTTTTGGCCAAGGGGAGGCTCTCTTCAAGGAGGGACGTTTTCTGGTAGTGCTACAGAGCTGCAATCGCCGCTTTTTGGAGGTGAATATCAGTGCTCCTCGCTTTTTGATTTCGCTAGAAAATCAGGTGCGCGAGAAGATAGCGAGCTGTGTGACGCGTGGACAGGTCAGCTGTAACATCTCGTGCCAAACGGAGGAATCTTTTGTAAGTGTCAAGCCCAACCTCACATTAGCTGCACAGCTCAAGCTGGGGTGGGAGCTGATCAGTAGGGAGGTGGGAATAAGCGAGCCGTTCACGCTTTCTTTGATTGCTCACGAGAAAGAGCTTTTTCAGATAGAGGAGAGAACAGAGGAGGTCTCGCTCTATCAGAAGACCTTGTTTGCCGCGTTGGAAAACGCAATAGATCATTTGTTAGAAGAGAAATGCCGTGAAGGGGAAAAACTAAAAAAAGATTTACTTGAGCGACAAAAGACTCTTTTCGACTTGGTAAAAGAGATCGAAAAAAGCGCTCCACGCGCTACTACAAAGCAGCGCGAGAGATTACAACAACGGGTAGATGAGCTTTTTGCAGGTAGTGAAAATGAAGAGAGAGTATTGCGGGAGATTGTCTTATTTGCGGAGAGGGTCGACATCACTGAAGAGCTAGTCCGCTTCAAGATTCATTTAGAACACCTAGGAAGTGTACTGGCAGAAAAAAATGCAGCAACAAAAGGGAAGAAGCTAGATTTCATCTTGCAAGAGCTCTTAAGAGAAACCAATACGATTGGCGCTAAAGCGTCAGATGTCGTTGTGTCTTCCAGTGTGATAGAGATGAAGAGCGAGCTGGAAAAAATGAAAGAACAGGTACAGAACATTGAGTAAGAAGGTGTTAGGTAACAAAAAAAGAGGTCAGCTCTTTGTAGTGAGTGCGCCTGCAGGGACGGGAAAGTCGACTCTTGTGGAGATGTTGTTAACAGAATTCCCTCGGGTAGTTGCGCAGAGTTGTTCATCGACGACTCGGGCACCGCGTCCCGATGAAGTGAAAGATGTTCACTATGAGTTTCTCTCTAAGGAGGAGTTTCTAAGAAGGCTTGCTAACGGGGAGTTTTTGGAGCATGCCGAGGTGTTTGGGCATTTTTATGGAACACGTACTTCGGAAGTGGTTCGCCTGCAAGAAGAGGGGAAGCATGTGGTTTTGGTGATTGACACACAAGGGGCTATGCAGGTAAAAAAGAAGGTGGAGGCGACATTTATTTTCATTAGTCCTCCCTCTTTTGGTGAACTGCGGAGTCGTCTGTTGAAGAGGCGTACAGAAGATGATGCGATGATAGACCGTCGTCTTGATTGGGCTAAACGTGAGGTCGAGATGGCTCCTCACTATGACTATCAGATCGTGAATGATGATCTAAAGGTAACATATCAGGTGCTACGGAGTATTTTCATAGCGCAAGAACATAAAAAATAGGTAACTATTGAGGCAGGTAGTGTGAGTGTAAAATATTGATTATTAAGTGCAGATTTTTTCCAAAACTGCTAGCTCATAGCCGAAAAGGCGCTATTAGCGAGCATTTTTCGAAAAACAGATGCCCTAAGAATCTGATTTTAAGCCACAATGCCTACCTGAATAGTTACAAAAATAGGAGAGATACATGTCGTTAAAAAATACACTCACAAATGAACGACTGAATGATCGTTTTGCTAATCCCTTTAAGTTGGTGAATCATGCGATCGTTATAGCCAAGCAGATGGTAGCTAGAGGTGAGGGGATGCATTCTCATTTGGCTACAGAGATTCTTGAGCAAGTGGCAGATCAAGAAGATGCGGTCGAAGATGAAGGAGTTGTAGAGTGACGAGAAGGGTTCTCATCACTTCTGCCTTGATTTATGCGAATGGCCCGATCCATTTTGGTCATATCGCAGGTGCCTATCTTCCTGCCGACATCTACTGTCGTTTCGAAAGACTCCAAGGGAGTGATGTGCTCTATATTTGCGCGACAGATGAATATGGGATGGCCGTCACCTTAAGTGCCGAGTTAGCTGGGCGTACACCCAGGCAACATGTCGACCATTTTCATCGTGTTATCAAGGATCTTTTTGATAAACTACACATCGAATTTGACCATTTTTCTCGCACGACAAATGAAGAGCACTCTCCTCTAGTGCAGCAGTTTTTCCTCGATTTATCAGAGAATGGCTACATAGAGAGGCGGGAGTGTTTTGAGCTCTACTCTGAGGCAGACAACCGCTTTTTGGCAGACCGCTATGTTATGGGCATTTGCCCACAATGCGGCTTTGAGGAGGCACGGGGCGACGAATGCGGTAAGTGTGGAGCCAGTTATGAAGCGATAGACCTCAAGAAACCGCGTTCGAAAATGACAGGGGCGCCTCTTGAGAGGAAGAAAACAAGACACTGGTTCTTGTTACTCGATAAATTTAAAAGTGAGCTGGAAAGTTTTCTTGCTACCAAGCAGTGGAAAACGAATGTGACGAAGTTTGCGGAGAGTTATGTGGAGGAGCTGCGCCCTCGCGCCATTACTCGTGATCTAGAGTGGGGTGTAAAAGTTCCCTTAAAAGAGGCGGCCGATAAGGTATTCTACGTCTGGTTTGACGCTCCCATAGGCTATATCAGCGCCACGCAAGAGTGGGCGAAGCGAAAAGGGGAGCCGGATGCTTGGAAAAAGTACTGGTGTGAGAGAAATACACACTACGTGCAGTTCATGGGTAAAGATAACATCCCTTTTCATGCCGCCTTTTTCCCTGCGATGATCATGGGACAAAATACATTCTACAAACAAGTAGATGACCTAGTAGCCAACGAGTTTTACAATTTAGAAGGGCGGCAGTTCAGCAAATCAGAGGGGTGGATTATTGATCTTGAAGAGTTCTTCCAAAGATTCCACCCAGACCAGATCCGCTATGCTATTGCCGCCAATGCCCCAGAGACGGGGGATAGTGAATTTACCTGGAAAGACTTCCAATTTCGCTGCAACGGCGAGCTTCTCGGCAAGTTTGGTAACCTCGTCAATCGAGTTCTTGTTTTTGCGCAAAACAAGTGTGGCGGCAAGGTGCCTAAAGTACAGCAGTTAGAAGAGATCGACCATCGCTTCCAAAACACGATACTCCGACTCGTCGACGAGATTAAAGAGTGCTACCAAAACTACCGTGTGCGTAAAGCGACCGCTCTCATTGTTGAGCTTGCGCAAGAGGGGAATATTTACTTTGACCAAAAGGAACCCTGGAAGGATGCCAATAGAGAAGAGACGCGGCCGTTTATGGAGACAACCATAGCCCTTTGTCTCGAATGCATCAAATGGCTAGCCCTAACCGCAAGCCCTATTATTCCAGAAACGGCAGCCCGTCTATGGAGAATGCTAGGCTTTGCCGCTCCCTTTACAAGATGGGAAGACTATCCATTAGGAAACACGCTCCCCAAACCCTCAATCCTATTCGAAAAAATAGAAGATGAAGTAATAGAACAGGAAATAGAGAAACTACAAAAAAGACATGGCAAAGCGATGGAAGTAAAAGAGGCTCCCATCACCCCACTCAAAGAGCTCATCGATTTTACAGATTTCGAAAAACTCGATTTAAGGGTCGCTAGAATTGTCCATGCCGAAAAAGTGGAGAAAAGTAAAAAGCTTCTCAAACTCCAAGTCGATATAGGGATTGAAACTAGAACCGTCATCTCGGGCATCAGTAAACACTATACCCCCGAAGAGCTCATCGGTAAAAAAGTCGTTCTTGTTGCCAATCTCAAACCTGCTAAGTTAATGGGCATCGAAAGCCACGGGATGATTTTGGCTGCGAACTTAGAGACTGATTTAGAACTAATTACGCTGGAGAACCTTCCGGCTGGTACGGAAGTTTCCTGATTTTTTGTTGGCCAACAAGTCTATTCTTGTCCTCGTTTAAGCATGGGCTTTTCAATAGGCCGGTGTATCGCTTCTTCACATCATCGGTGTTCACAGCAATCGCAATCGCTTTGCCGCTCCCCACAAGGACAACTAATCTTTTACCTCTTGTGACGGCGGTATAGAGCAGATTTCTATGTAGCATCATAAAGTGGCTTGTATGGATGGGGATCACGACGCAAGCGGCCTCACTGCCCTGATATTTATGCACTGAGGTGGCATAAGCCAGAACGAGCTCATCGAGCTCATGGAAAAGATACGCAACCTTCTGTTCATCAAATTGTACGGAGATCTCCTGACTTTCTCGATCGACTTTCACGATGCGACCAATGTCTCCGTTGAAGATTTCCTTATTATAATTATTCCGGATCTGCATCACTTTATCACCCACTGCAAATCGTTTCCCCCCTATTTGTAGATAGTCTCTATTTTTATTCAGACTCTCTTGCAAGATGTAGTTGAGGTTTTCGGCACCTATTTCTCCTCGCTTCATCGGGGTCAATACTTGAATCTGGTCAATAGGGTGGAGGCGATAGCTTTTGGGTAGCCGCTTGGTCACAAGTTCGACAATTTGCGCTACGACTTCAGCGGGTTCCTCTTTTTTGACAAAAAAGAAGTCGCTCCCTTTCTCAATAGAGAGGTCAGGAAACTCGCCGGCATTGATTTTGTGTGCGTTTGTAATAATGCGCGAGCCAGCTGCTTGGCGGAAAATCTCATTGAGCTCAACTGTAGCAAAAGAGCCGCTCTCAATGATGTCTTTCAATACGTTACCAGGCCCTACGCTGGGCAGCTGGTGGATGTCTCCGATCAAAAGAAGGCGGGCGTGATCGGGGATTGCTTTAAGTAAGTGGTACATAAGATGTGTGTCGATCATGCTCGCTTCGTCCACCACTATCAGGTCACATTGGAGAGGATTCTCCCGATTGCGTTTAAATCCTCCTCCTGGGAAGTCATATTGTAAAAGAGAGTGAATGGTAGAGGCCGGTTTCTTCGTTATCTCGCTCATTCTTTTAGCGGCTCGTCCTGTTGGGGCGGACAAAATCATCTGTCGTGT
>JBJXGG010000145.1:0-6967 GCA_046153495.1 Chlamydiales bacterium | reverse complement strand
GCACGCAATTCAATCGCATAGGTAACGAGAAGATAAGCAAGTTGTTTGATTTGGGGTCTTGTCAATCCGAGAGATTGAAGATAACGGGAAGTTTGGATATCCAGCTTATTCAGATAGTGATACCCCGACCATGCCCCCAAAAGATGAATTTGTCTGTAGTTCTCATATGATTCCCCAATTCGACTCAGTTGTTTCTTGAGATAAAAGGCATGGCGGAATTCCTCGGCAGCATGTTTCAACATCTCCTCCTTGACTAGCGTTGGATGCTCACAAGCTGCAATCATCCGTGCACCGCAATTCTCAAGATAGGATAGGGTATTGATCCAAAGTCCATGTAGAGAGGGGTTTTTTAGAATCGGATTAATCAGTTCTCTGATCTCTTTTTCAAATGAAACAAAGCCGGTTACCATGACCATTCCTCTAAAGTGATGCTAATCGCGGCGTAAATCTTATGTAGTTCCTCTGAAGTAATGCAATAAGGGGGAAGTAAGTAGAGAATATTACCAAAAGGACGGATCAGAATTCCTCTCTGGAGAAAAAATTCAATGAGGCGATCTCGGAGAGGATTATAGTAGGAACTTTCACCCATTTTATATTCGAGAATCAAAATAGTGCCTATACAATCGCATCGTACAAGTTTTGGATGGTCTCTCCATTTTTGTTGAAATAGTTTATGAATCTCCTCAATTCTTTTTCTAGCCTGAGTGCATTCTGGCTCTAGGAGAAGATCGAGGCTCGCATTCGCCGCTGCACACACCAACGGATTGGCGGTATAGGTATGTCCATGGAGCAATGCGGTCGAAAGATCGGGACCTAGAAATAATTCGAAAAGAGCCTCTTTGGTGATGGTTGCTCCAAGAGGAAGAAATCCACCTGTAATCCCCTTCGCAAGACAGATTATGTCAGGAGCAGTCTCAAGGCTACCACAAGCAAAAAGAGGACCTGTTCTACCAAATCCGGTCATGACCTCATCAGCGATTGTAATTATCCCCTTTTCCTGACATCTTTGGATCATTTGATTGAGAATTTTCCTGGAGTGAAGACGCATCATTCCGCCCCAGCCTTGGATGAGTGGTTCAAAAATAAAAGCTCCTATTGCTTCCGAATTGATTACTCGTTCAAACGCCTTCCATGATTCATCCTCTTTTCCAAACAGAGGAGGCGGGATTGAATCGATCTCAAAGAGATATGGCCAAAAAGGACGGTTACAGAAGGATTTTCCTCCCGCTGACATGGCTCCAAAGGTATCTCCATGATATCCGCCCTCGAATGAGAGGAGCTTCTTTCCTTTTGCTTGAAAAGCCATTTTTAACGCTGTTTCGACAGCCGTCGATCCATTATCAGAATAAAAGACTCTGGCGTACCCTGCGGGTAAAATCTCCAGCAGTCTCTCGGCTAAAACAATTGCTTGGGGATGCGTGAATCCAGAAAATAAGACATGTTCCAATTGATCTGCTTGAGCTCGGATTTTCTCCGCGATATGAGGATGGGTGTGTCCATGTAAATTGACCCACCAAGATGAGATTGCATCTAGGTAAGCATCTCCCATCTCAGAGTAAAGATAGGCTCCCTTTCCCTTTACGATGGGGATTGGAGGCGCTGCTGTTTGCTCTTGGGTAAATGGGTGCCAGATGCACGCCTGATCTCTCAAAACCCAAGGGCTGTGAGTAGAGAAGGTCTCCATTTCTTTGCGATCTCTCGTACAATCTTCGGTGTCAATTGCTCTTGCCATGCTAATCTCCCTAAACAATGTGTTTCCGCTTTTTTCAAAAGCATTTCTTCTGTTTCCAAATCCCCTTCTCCATTGAAAATCACTCCTAAAAGCGGCAAGTTACGACTTCTCATGGACTCAATAGTCAACGCAAAATGATTCAAGCTGCCAAGATAATGACGATGAACCAATACCCAGCGAGCGTTCCAATGAGTTGCTGCATCTGCCCAAGTTTCCGTTTCATTCAATGGAGAGAGAAGCCCCCCCGCTCCTTCGATGATGAGGGGCAGTGAACAGCTTGGAGGGATTAAGCGGCTCGCTTCAATCCGCAGCCCTTCAATTCTTGCCGCCAAATGAGGAGAGCATGGAGTGCAAAAAGAAAACGTAGAAGGGTAATAATGAGAGGGAGAAGATAAGCATCTTTGAACCCAGGATAAATCGCTTGGCAATCCACATTGGACTGGTTTCCAGTAAGAACCTCCTAAAGCTTCTGCTAAGATAGCAGATACGGTTGTCTTGCCCACTTCGGTATTAATTCCAACAACAATAATTGGACTCATAGTAAAACCTCTACTAGTTGATCGATCTCTTCCTCCCGATTGAAACTATGCAGAACGACTCGCAAACATTCCCTCCCTCGAGGGACTGTCGGGGTAACGATGGCTCGAACGTCAAGACCTCTCGCTTTTAACCTTTGCGATAAATAGCGCAGTTTCTCAACACCAGAGATATATATTGGTTTAATCGGGCTTTGAATATTCTGGGTGCTGGTTTTTTTACAAAAATAAGTTATTAGACTCTTCAGGCGCTGCTGTTGCATCTGAGCTTCTCTCTTGAGTCTTTCATATTTTGATTCAATCGAGGTGAGTGTAATAGCGGGCAGCGCTGTTGTATAGATCAAGGGTCTTGAAAAATTGAGCAAATACTGCTTGAGTATATTGCTTCCAAGTACGCAGGCTCCATGAGCGCCTAGAGCTTTGCTGAACGTATGAACTCGAGCAAACACCTGTGACTCTAACCCCAGTTCTGCAACCAGCCCTTCGCCGTTAAGTCCATAAATACCAGTCGCATGTGCCTCATCTACAATCAGATGAGCCCCATATTTAGCACAAAGGACGGCGATTTCTGTAAGTGGTGCAAAATCACCGCTCATTGAGTAAATCGATTCGACTAGCACAAAAGCAGGTAGAGATACTTTTTTTAGCCTTCTCTCTAAAGAATCGAGACTATTGTGTTTGAAGGGGAGGTGTGTTGCATCGGACAGGTGTATCCCATCAATCATTGAGGCGTGAATCTCAAGGTCATATAGAAAAGTTACTGAATCTGTTCCCAAGGCAGAAAGAAGGCCTAGATTAGCCGTGTATCCACTGTTGTAAATCAAGCAGCTTTCAGCTCGATGAAATTCTGCAACCCGCTTTTCCACCTCTTCATAAAGAGGGTAATTCCCAGTGAGAAGGCGCGATCCAGCTGCTCCTGAACTATCACTTCCTTTGATTCCATCACAATCTTTGGCAAACCCAAAATAATCATTGGAGGTAAGATCGACCAGTCCAGCAGTAGATTGAAGGGATCTAAGAAGTCCCTGATCTTCTCTTTTTTGAAGATGTGCGCCTAAGAAAGCAGTCATAAGGCAGGCGCAAAAGCTGGGCGTTGGGTCAAGCCAAAAAGCTTCAACATCTTTTCATCTTCGTCGAAATCGGGATTCGGACGGGTCAGCAGTTTTTCCCCAGAAAAAATCGAATTAGCTCCGGCCAAAAAGCAGAGAGCTTGCTCTTCCAATGATCGCTCAAGCCTGCCTGCAGAAAGACGGATCATTGCTTTGGGCATAGTAATTCTCGCCGTTGCGATCATCCGGACCATATCCCAAATGGGAACCGATTCTTGTTCTTGTAGAGGAGTTCCTTGTACAGGAATTAAGAGATTGATTGGAATTGACTCAGGATGAGGATTGCGACGTGCGAGCATATAGATGAGACCGATCCGATCCTCAATGCTTTCCCCCATGCCGATAATGCCTCCGCAACAGACACTGATTCCTGCTTTTTCTACGGCGTCTAGAGTTTTCAGTCGATCTTCATAGCGCCTGGTAGTCGTAATTGAAGAATAAAATTCTGGAGAAGTATCCAGATTGTGATTATAGGCATAAAGCCCTGCATCTTTTAGTTTTTGAGCTTGCGACTCTGTCAGCATTCCTAAAGTGCAGCAAACTTCTAATCCCATATCGGTGATCTGCCCAATCACTTTCAACACCATATCAAATTGCGCGCTATCCCGCACGGATCGCCAGGCAGCACCTAGACACACTCTGGTAGCTCCATTTGCGATTGCTTGTTTGGCTAATTCAACGACTTCTTGTTCCTGCATCAAGGGAGTTGCGCTCACATTTGTCTGATAGCGGGAGGATTGAGGACAATACTTGCAATCTTCGGGACATCCGCCTGTTTTGATCGAGATTAAGAAGCAAGTTTGTATTTGATTGGTAGGGTGATAAATGCGAGCGACTGATCCAGCGCGATAGACGAGATCTAAAAGAGGGCTATCGTAAATGGCTCGAATTTCTTCTTTAGTCCAATCGGATCTACAGTGCATACAATCCTCCAAAATTGGATCAAAAATAGCGACTTATTGCCCTGATTTTCAATCTAAAAAAAATTATTAAAAACTAAAAACCAGTTTATAAAAACCGAGAAACTGTGGTATATTTTCCCGTTAAGAGTGAAGAAATTCGAGAAAAACAGGTATTACAAACTAATAATTAGGTTGATTTTTATGTTAGAAGGGCTTTGTGGAAACAAAAATGTGCAAAAAATACTCCTGTTTCTATTTGTAAATAGCAAGTGCTACGGAGCGCAACTTCAAAGACTCTTAAGAACCCCTCTGACATCCCTTCAAAATGCTCTGGCTCGTCTAGAGAAGGGAAAGGTGATTTCTAGCTATTGTGCGGGGAAAACAAAAATCTATCACCTTAATCCCGCTTATCCTCTACTTACCGAGCTAGAGCAGCTTTTAAAAAAGAGTTATACCTTACTTCCTCCTCAAGACAAAAAGCTCTACTCGCTGGTTCAACAAGATGCTTTTGAGAAGCGGATTCAAGATCCTCTACTATTCGGTTTTTGGGAGCGACTAAAGATCGTTAAGGGGCTTGTCCTGCAAGCAAAAACTCGATCGAAAGATGAGATGGGATGGAATGGAAGCGGAAAAGGAAATGTTTTCGTGGCGCTAGACAGTGACGTTGTTATGACCTTTCATGAGAGCGGTTCTTGGCAAGTACAACGGAGCCAAAATATGACATTTAGCAATACTTTTCGTTGGACACTGGATCGCAGCGCAGGAATGATCTCTCTAGAACATTTGCGCTTGGGACCCAATAATCCAGTGTTTCTTTTCCATTTAGTGCCCACGGGCAATCATCTTCTTGCTTCTGTTGATTCTCATCTGTGCGAAGAAGACGTCTACTTAGCTCAAGTGTTTTGGGATCGTCATCATATCAGCCTTTCTTGGCGGGTTATTGGTCCTAAAAAGAACGAGGAAATGGAATATTATTATACTTAATATAAATAATTTGAATAGATCTTGCCGCCATATATTCGCCACACGCTCGGCTTTGTTGCGTAAATCAGCCTTTGGCTGATCCAGGCAAAGCAACTCTTTTTATGGTGCTATGAACCTATCCCGCTAATTTATTCGTTCAGAAAATGATCAAACTGAATGCTAAAAATCCCTTCCAATAGCGCACCTTTCTCTCCCATCTTTACGTTCATCTCCATTTGCTGGGGTGCTTGTAAGAGCCACTGGCAACCCATTCCCATCAACCAATAGCCGTTTGCGCTTTAACCTTATTGCCGGAATCCATAATTTTGAGCTCTCAATTTAATTACGCAAGAGGTCTAATATTGTTTACACATCGATGACATTGTGCATCATCCACCACCCGACAAAAAAAAGGATTTAAGAAAAGTGGTCAAGCCTTCGTAAGTCCTTGAGAAAAAGAATCTGGGTGAGAGGATTCGAACCTCCGACCCCTTGCACCCCATGCAAGTGCGCTGGCCAAGCTGCGCTACACCCAGAAAAAATTTAGATTGATGTGATGCCTTCGAATTGGAATTCACATTTTTGGAATTCTTTGACTCCTATACGAGCGCACTCTTCTATGATCTTTTCTAGAGAATCGGCGGAATCTACTTCGGCGGCATCGATGTCGACGACTATCGTGGCGGTGAAGGAGGTCCCTCCACGGATGCCTTTAACTTTGAAGTTAGCATACATCCCTTCTTTTTTTTTGGAGATGTTTTTGAATCGTACCAGGTTGTTGTCATGCATGGCAAATATCATAGGGTGGGGAGGAATATCGTGTCAATGTTGCTGTTTTTCGAAGATCTGCTCTATACTGCTTTGCATGAGGCCTCCGCAGCTAAAAAATGATTGGATTACTGTTTTGAGTGATGAGTGGGAACAGCCTTACCTACGGGAATTAGCTCACTTTTTACAAGAAGAGAGAAAGAGGCATGCGGTTTACCCTCCTCCTGAGGAGGTTTTTGCGGCGATGCATTGTTTGGCTTTTAAGGATGTCAAAGTAGTAATCGTGGGGCAAGATCCTTATCATGGAAAGGGTCAAGCGCATGGGTTAAGCTTTTCTGTGAAAAAGGGAGTGGGGTTACCCCCCTCTTTAAAGAATATTTTTCGAGAGCTGGAAGAGGATTTGGGGATTTCTCCTGTTGCTTCGGGTTCGCTCTGTTCTTGGGCTCAGCAGGGGATTTTGCTTTTGAATGCTGTATTGACGGTTCGGGCAGGAGAGCCACATTCTCACGCGGGGCGGGGGTGGGAGAGGTTCACGGATGCTGTGGTGGCAAAATTAGCGGAGAGAGAAGATCCTGTGATTTTTGTTTTGTGGGGGAAAGCAGCGCAGGAAAAATGTGAGGCTGTATTGGAGTGCTCGAAAGGGGCTCATTTTGTTTTGACAGCTCCGCATCCCTCGCCTTTTTCAGCCTATAGCGGCTTTTTCGGCTGCCGACACTTTTCAAAAATTAACAATTTGCTTAAAAGGATGGGGAAGGAACCTATTAATTGGGTGTTGTCTGATGGATGAAATGAGTGAAGTGGGAGAAGTACGCCAGGTAGTAAAGTTGGCATCGAAGGCGAAGGCTTCTCTTGAGGGCATCGAAGCGGCACAGGGAATACAGGTGACAAATGAACTCCAAGAGCTCGGAAGTATTCAGGAGGAGATTCGTTACGCTCTGACTCTTATGGATGATGTGC
>JBJXGG010000142.1:0-5386 GCA_046153495.1 Chlamydiales bacterium | reverse complement strand
CAAATTTTTTCCCATCACTGCGGGTGATCAACGGCGTGGTCAATCCATACACATTGACACCCCGCATCCGCCGCACCAGCTCGGTTCCAGCAACAATATTCCCCCACTGGTCACTTCCTCCAACCTGCAAAGTGACACCATAATGATCGTACAAATAAAGAAAATCATAGGCCTGCAAAAGCTGATAGCTAAATTCGGTGAAACTTAAACCCGCCTCACTCTCTAGGCGCACTTTCACGCTCTCCTTAGAAAGCATCGGCCCCATCCTAAAATGCTTCCCTATATCGCGCAAAAATTCGACAAAATTGTAATTCTTAAACCAGTCATAATTATTTAGAACAACAGCATCCCTCCCCAGTATCGTTACAATCGATTTGCGGATACCAACCAAGTTGTGCTCAATCGTTTCATGATCGAGGAGATTGCGCTCGACACTTTTGCCCGAAGGATCCCCTACCATACCGGTCGCTCCCCCTACAATCGCTATCGCACGATGCCCTAATTTCTGGAACCAGGCAAGTGCCATAATGCCGACCAAGTTTCCGATATGAAGGCTGTCAGCCGTCGGATCGAAACCAACGTAAAGCGTGACCGGCTTATCAAGAAGAGTTTCCAACTCGTCATTTGTGATTGCGTCAATAAAGCCTCGCATTCGGAGGGTAGTAATGATATTTTGCATCTTTTTGCCACTTTCCCTTTCGTAAAATTTTCCCATAGCTATAATAGGGCGAGAATAGAACAGAAGTAAAGGAGCATGTTTATGGTAGAAGGATTGACCCCAGATAGCAAGAGCAGAAGTCCTATCATCAGAGAGCCTGAAAATGTCGCTGACATAAAAAAGAAAATGCTAGAGCGCGAAGAGGTGGATCGTGCGCGCGTTGTGCACGAGTGGAGATCTCACATGGGCATGGGTCCCGATGCCACGCCTTCTCAACAACAATTAGCAGATTTCGCAAAGTCGAAACTAACAAGACATCAAGATAGGCGCGCCTATACAGCCCTCACAGGAGACGAAAAAGCGACGCAAACTACTCCTCAAAGCGAGGCTGTACTTCAAACTATGGAAAAAGTGCGAGCACAGGAAGAGGCTTTTACGCTTGCAGTGCAAAAAAGTACCGATCCCCTCGTTGCGAGAGCTCTATCTGGACGTGTTTCTCAAGGTTCTATCAAAAGGGATTAGCTACATCCAAAAAGGAGCAGTCGATTTGGCAGCTCCTTTCTACATATTGTGCGAGAGCTCTTGGCCCTATTCTTTCGCTTGCCGAATGTCCCATTGCAAGAAAATGCATATTTTCCTCCATCGCCCAGCTCCAAGCAGGCTCATCAAAATTCCCTGTGATAAAGCAATCGATTCCCTCGCGCACCGCATCCAGAAGAGTGCGATATGCTCCACCAGAAATCAAAGCGGCGCTGCTCACCTCTTTTTTCCCTCCCAGCGCCACCGTTGCCTTGTGTTCATAAAAATCTTCGAGTATCTCTACAAACTGATCTATTGGTAGCGGGGAAAATGTACCTTTCACACCTATCTGTTCGAACGGCTCCAGCTCTTTCCATCCTAGCCGCTCTGCTGCATGCCAATTGTTACCGATCTCTCGGTGGCCATCTAGAGGAAGATGATAGGCCAAAAGAGAGATATTATTCTCCAAAAGAAGGGCCAGTTTCTTCCGTTTTGTTCCTGTAATCAGATAGGGGTCTTTGGTCCAAAATAGTCCGTGGTGAACCAAAAGAGCATCAACCTTCAAAGCGACGGCCTGCTCTATCGTTTGTAGATTAGCGGAGACAGCGGTGGCTGCTCTCCTCACCTCTTTTTTACCCTCTACCTGCAATCCATTGGGACAAAAGTCCACAAAAGAGGCAATGTCGAGATAGCTATTGAGTTTTTCCACAAATTCAGAGGTCTGCATGATTTTCCCTTTGACTGAAGCCACAATTTTATCCTATATAGAGATTTCTTATGAAGTTGAATCCATACAAGCAAGACGAAATAAAAAAAGGGCTCGGCCAAGAGGCTGCCAAACTGGTCCAAAATGGAATGCTCGTGGGCCTGGGCACTGGCACAACTGCGACCTACTTCATCGACAGTCTTATCGAACGTTGTCGTCAGGGACTCAAAATCGAGGTCGTTTCTTCCTCAGTCCGCTCACAAGAGAGAGCCGCTAAAGGCGGGATTCCCGTCATCGATATGAATCGTGTAGTTTCGATAGACCTCTCAATCGATGGAGCCGATGAGATCGACCCAAAAAATCGGATGATCAAAGGAGGAGGTGGCGCACATGTACGAGAAAAAATTGTCGCAAGTGCCAGTAAACTTTTTGTTGTGATTGTAGACGAAAGCAAATTGGTAGATTGTTTGGGAAAATTCGGTCTACCCATCGAAATTCTCTCATTCGGCCTAGCATCCACCATCAATAAATTGGAAAAATTGGGCTATCACGGCTCTGTACGAAAAACGGCAGACTCTCTATATATCACCGACAATGGGAATTATATATTTGATATCCATGCGCCCGATAGATTTGAAAATCCCGAAAAAGACCACGATGCGATCGTGAATATACCAGGAGTCGTAGACTCTGGCTTTTTTTTAACCTTCCCACAAAAGTGTTGGTGGGACACGCAGACAGAACTATAGCCTTTAGGTAATACGATGGAAGAGACTCTCGAAATTGTCCTCATAAAATTTGATAAAATCATGCAGTCCGCTGCCTACACCTGCATTGTGCTGGGCACAGAAGAAAAAAAATTTGCTATCTATACCGCAGCAAATAACGGCAAGGTAATGCAAAACTATCTTACCTCAACACAAACAGTTCGACCCCTTACGCACGACTTGATGAATCGAGTGATGCAAGGGTTAGATATTAAACTTAAACAAATAGTTATAAATGACTTGCAAGATACCGTTTTCTTTGCACGCCTCTTTTTAGAGCAGCAAGTCGGTGACATGCTACATATAGTCGAGATCGATGCCCGTCCCAGTGATTGCATCACACTCGCTCTTTTGCATAGAGTCCCCCTCTATTGTACAACAGAGGTCCTAGCCAAAGCTGTCGAATATAACGATTAAAAAAACAGATTGATTTGATGAAAACTTTCTTGTAAATTGAACCGTGCGAGACACCATAAAAAGAGAATAGATGATTACGAAGCAGAAGACTCTAAGCCCCAGAAAACCAAAAAACAACAACCCTACTTCTCCGGAAAACCCTGCATCAGCGAGCGGTTTTTTCATTGTGATTAATGATAAAGGTTTGCATACTCGCCCCTCGACTGAACTAGTAAAATGTGCAACGAGATTTAAGGCGCAGATCAACCTGATCCATCAAGATCTTGTGGTGAACGCTAAATCCCTTCTGGGTATTCTGACTTTGGCTGCTACTCGTGGTTCTCGCATACGTGTGGAGGCAGAAGGGATGGATGCTAAACAGGCTGTGGATGCGATAATCGAGCTGGCACGCAACAAGTTTTATATACACTATTGATGACAATTTCTGCCCCACTTACAAAGACCCGCGCTGAAGTAGCAGAGGAAGATAAATGGAACACTGCTGCCCTTTTTGCTACCTATGAGAAGTGGCATTCAGCCTTCCAGAAATTGCAGGGTCACTCCTCTTCTCCACACTGGCCTGCTATTGCCTCTTTTCGCGGAAGATTGGGAGAGGGTCCAGCCGTTTTGCAAGAGGCTTTGGAGGCCTATTTTGCTGTGGCACGTGAGTTGGAGCGGCTGCATACCTATGCACACATGCGACATGACGAAGATATCACAGAAGATCGATTCAAAAGCAGCTATCTAAAAATCATGGCTCTTTATGCCGACTTCCAACAAGAGGCCTCTTGGTTTGATCCAGAACTGCTCGTTTTACCTCAGCAAAAGATCGATGCTTACCTTTTGGCCCCTGAGCTTGCACCCTACCGATTCTACTTACAAAAGATCGTGCGTAATAAACCGCACACTCTTTCAGCGGATCAAGAAGAGCTATTGGCTCTCACCAGCCAACCGCTGCAGACCGCTTCGAATGCCTTCTCCTCTCTGAATAATGCTGATCTTAAGTTTGGCCAAATAGAAGATAGCGAAGGGAGGGAGCACGAACTCACACACGGTCTCTATCAGCTTTATCTCCGATCCCCTGACCGCACACTGCGCAAAAACGCTTTCGCAAGAATGCATAGCTCTTTTATGGGAATGGAGAATACGATTGCAGCCCTTTTGCAAGGGCAAGTCCAGAACCATATCTTTACTGCAAAAGCGCGAAAATTTCCCTCTGCCCTCGATGCAGCACTTTTCCCGAAAAACATACCGACAACAGTCTATCGAGCTCTTATTTCGGCGGTACGAGAGGGCCTCCCCACTCTACATCGTTATGTGAAATTGCGAAAAAAAATCCTCGGCGTAAAAGAGCTTCATCTTTACGACATGTATGTCCCTATGGCTCCCGATGTCGACATTCAGATGAGCTATGAAGAGGCAGAAAATATCGTTGTCGACTCCGTTGCCCCTTTAGGAAAGGACTATCAAACAGCGCTCCACCAAGGATTAAAAAAAGATCGTTGGGCTGACCGCTATGAAAACCGCAATAAACGATCAGGAGCCTATTCAACAGGATGCTTTGACAGCTTTCCCTACATCCTCATGAACTTCCGCGGCATTTTACGCGACACCTTTACCCTTGCTCATGAGGCAGGCCACAGCATGCACTCCTATTTGAGCCACAAAACGCAGCTTTACCACGATGCACACTACCCCATTTTTGTAGCAGAGGTAGCCTCCACTTTTAATGAAGAGCTCCTCATGCATCTCATGCTAAAACAAACCCAGAAAAAAGAGGAGTGCTTCTATCTTGTCAACGAGAAAATCGAAGATTTGCGCGCCACCTTCTTCCGCCAAACCATGTTTGCTGAATTTGAACTCAACATCCATGAGATGGTAGAAGCCGGTACCCCGATTACACCAGCTGGCCTCAAGGAGATGTACTTGAAACTAAATCAAGACTACTTCGGACCTGATGTCTATGTAGATGAGGAGATCTCTATCGAGTGGGCACGTATCCCCCACTTCTACTACAATTTTTATGTCTATCAATACGCCACGGGGATCAGTGCCGCTATGGCTCTTTCAGAAAAAGTGATAGCCGGAGACGACAAGACTCGAAAAGACTACCTCACCTTCCTCTCTAGCGGGGGAAGCCTCTTCCCCATAGATTTACTTAAGCTTGCAGGAGTCGATATGAATTCTCCGCGACCCGTACAAGCCACGATTGCTAAATTCAATCAACTACTAGATAAGTTAGAGCAACTCTCTTAAGAGGCCCAATATTAGAAACCTGAGTTTTGGGTTGTTCTTCCTCGTAATCAGAGGAGTTTTCTGAGATGATCTGGCAATTTTTTG
>JBJXGG010000121.1:0-6693 GCA_046153495.1 Chlamydiales bacterium | reverse complement strand
CGACGATGTGGAGAGGCACATCTCCTCTCTTCTTGCCAAAGTAGCTCCCCTCTGTCCACTCGCCCCTGCAGAGCTAATCGGCATATGAACGGTGATACCTTCTTTGTAACGGAAAAAGAGTCAGGTCTTCGGCTCGATAAGTTGCTTGCAGCACATTTTCCACAATATTCCCGCACCTATTTTCAACAATTGATTTCTGACAACCTCGTATTAGTCAATGGCGATGTGGTGAAAAAACGCACTCTTGTCACTGAGGGAGACGAGATTGAGGTCGAATTTGCACTCACCCCTGAAATCTCTCTCGAACCGGAAAATATTCCTCTCGATATTCTTTATGAAGATGAAGAGATGATCGCTGTCAACAAACCGGCAGGGATGGTAGTCCATCCCGCTGTGGGCAATTGGACAGGCACTTTTGTCAATGCCCTGATCTTCCATTGTAATAACCTGAGTTTGGAAAAGGAGAGGATACGCCCCGGCATCGTGCATCGACTTGACAAAGAGACCTCAGGTGTGTTGATCGCAGCAAAAAACGAGCGCTCACACCAAATGCTAGTTGCTCTATTTGCGGAGCGTAAGGTCTTAAAAGAGTATGTCGCCATCACGATCGGAAACCCAGGTAATCGCACGATTACGGGCAATATTGGGCGACACCCGACCAAACGCAAGCAGATGGCCATTGTAAAAGAGGGTGGAAGAGAGGCACAGACCCGTGTGGAAAGTAGAGAACACGGAGAGAGGCTCGCTGTTTGTCACCTTTTCCCCACAACAGGGCGGACACACCAACTCCGCGTGCATCTCAAATCTGTCGGCTGTCCGATCTTGGGAGATTCTCTTTATGGGAATCCTCAACTTAATGAAAAATATAAAGTAAATAGACAACTACTCCATGCCTATAAACTCACTCTCACGCACCCAGTAACGCAAGAGAAACTCGTTATCGAAGCGCCTATTCCGGACGATATCCAAACCCATATCAAGAGAATGCGATGAACCTGAATGATTCGCTGTCATAGAGTTATCTTCTTTTATTAAAATATTATAAAAACTATTAGAATGTTTCTGTCGCGAAAATACTATTTATTTTGTACTATTAGGATTTAGGAAGCTTTGATAGATCAATGCATGGGAGGTTTTCGTCGGAGCTGAAGACTAACCCCTTGTGGATGAGCTAAAAGAAAGCTCTTAGAGAGATGTTCAAGGCTTTTTTGAGGGGTGATTCTACTAACCTGAGTTTTGGGTTGTCCTCCCTCGTAATCAGAGGAGTTGTTTGAGATGCTCTTGCATTTTTTTGCGAAGATCATAGCCGAAGGCGCTATTATCGAGCAAAAAATTGCAAGAGCAGCCAGCAAACTCCCTGAGGATGAGGGAGAACAACCCAAAACTCAGGTTATTACCATTAGGAACGGGACATGAAAGAATTTGTAGCATACATTGTAAAGAACTTGGTTGACCATCCTGACAAGGTGCATATCAACGAGGTGGGTGGCACGCACACGCTGATCATTGAGCTCTCCGTAGAAAAGTCAGACATCGGGAAAATCATCGGCAAAAGGGGTAAGACTATCAATGCGATACGTACGCTATTGATGTCAGTTGCGAGCCGTAACGGGCTTCGTGTCAATTTAGAAATCCTCGAAGATGATAAGCCTATGGCTACACCTGAGTGACATCGGACCGAGCAGGACTCGAACCTGCGACCACCCGCTTAGAAGGCGGGTGCTCTATCCACTGAGCTATCGGTCCAAAACCGGTATATTAGAGCATCATTCCCTATAATTCCACTTCTAATATACAATCCACCTCTATGACAGTATGTTTTGTAGCATTCGGTGGGAATTTGGGGCCTGTAAAGGCCACCTTTGATCGCTGTTGTGATTCTTTAAAAAGCTGTAGCGCTATTTCTCACTTTGAGCTCTCTCCCCTTTATATTACCTCTCCAGTAAGCACTATCGAACAGCCTCCCTACTTAAATGCCGTCTGTCGTTTTACATGCACTTTATCCCTCTATGAGCTATTCTCGTTATTGAAAAATATTGAAGAGAGAATGGGAAAGAGGCCGAAACCGAAAACTCATCCCCGCCCTATCGATCTAGATTTGTTATTTTATGGGGAAGAAGTCCACTGTTCAAAGGAGCTTGTCGTCCCCCATCCGAGATGGCATGAACGTCTGTTTGTGATAAAGCCACTCTCAGATTTAGTCGATATCCTAGCTCTGCCTCAGAAGATAGATGTGAAGAGTCTGGTTAAAAACTTTCCTAACAAAAATAATGAGATTGTGGAGAGGTATGAATAAATTAATTGTTGTATGTGGCCCTTGTGTGATTGAGAGTGAAGAGATGGCTCTCCGTTCTGCAGAATTTTTAAAAGATCTTTTCTCTAATCGTCCGATCGATTTTATTTATAAATCGAGCTATGACAAAGCAAACCGCTCTACTATCTCTGCCTATCGCGGTCCTGGCCTGGAAGAGGGCTTGCGTATTTTAGAAAGAGTGCGTTCGACATTCGACATTCCTATTTTCACAGACGTCCATACTCCTGAGGAGGCGTGCTGTGCAGGTGCTGTATGCGATGTGATCCAAATCCCCGCCTTTCTCTCTCGACAAACCGACCTTTTAGTCGCCGCAGGAAAAAGTGGCTGTAGAGTGAACATCAAAAAAGGGCAATTCATGGCTCCTTGGGATATAGAGAACGCTATCGACAAAATACTTTCCACGGGAAATAACAAGATCATCCTGACTGATCGAGGAGTCTCTTTTGGTTACCAAAATCTTGTGAGCGATTTTCGCGCTATCCCGATCATGCAGAAGTTCGGCTTCCCTGTGCTCTATGATGCGACTCATTCGATACAACTCCCAGGAAGTTTGCAAACAGAGTCGGGAGGAATGCGTGAATTTATTCCCCCATTGAGTCGCGCGAGCTTAGCCGCTGGAGCTGATGGTATCTATGCAGAGGCACACCCTGATCCTGAGAATGCCGCTTGTGACCGCGCCTGTCAAATCCCGTTCCATGACCTCTCTGCACTTGTCGACTCTTGGGAACGCATCTATGAGGCTATGCACACCATATGTACAAGCTGTTGATCTTCCTCTTTGTGGCCACAGCTGCTCTAATGGCTTTTTTTCTTTTTCCCCTCCGGGAAGCAGATCTCATCGCTTATGCCGATCTTGTCAAAAGCAGCAATCCTACCACGGAAAAAACACGCAATCAACTCATCTCCTTTTGCCAACAATTTAGAGAGGGGGTGAGTAAAAAGATCTGGCTCCATGACCGGTTTTGTTCCATCGAAAGCGACTCTTCTAACCTCTACTTTTTCTCAGAAAAAGAACAAGTCGAAGTAGTAGAAGAGCTAGAGAGAGTGCGTTGCACCATGCAGGAAAAGCTTTTTTTTGAAAAGGGAGAGCCGAAACAACTCGTGCGCTATATAGAGGCAAATAAAGGATGCTACCATTATAATACGCAATTGTTTATCGCAGACAACGTCCATATATGGACCTATAAGCTGGAGGGACACACTCTCCCAAAAACTTTCGAGGAGTACACCCCTGTTATGGCAGGACGTGCAAGAAGTATAGAACTCTCTCTCAAAGGTTCCGCTTTTGATCTAAAGGCTCAGCAGTTCCGTGCGCTTGTGGAGGCGGAGTATTGAAATACCTTGCCCTTCTCTTGATTTGTACAACTCTGTTTGCCTCTGAAACCATGGTGGAATCGGACAATGCCCGTTATGATGGAAATCAGATCACCTTGAAAGGGCATGTAGTAGTCGAAAACGATATGGGTCGCCTCAGTGCTGGTAGCGCTATTCTCTTGCGCGATACCGAAAAATCGACCGATATCGACTTCCCCTGGATCGAGCTTTACAATGATGTCTACTTCCTTCTTTTAGAGGGGCGGCAACTCAAGTGTGATAAAGCCTACTTGGATCATACAAAGCAGCAAGCGAAGCTTGTAGGCAATCCCCTACTCCACTATTTCGATGGGCTTGGAGAGGTGTATGCAAATACGGCCCTAGTCGACTACGCAAAAGTGAACGGGAAACTCCAAGCAACCAAAGTCACTCTGATAGGAGGGGTGCAAATGGCCAATAGCAAAAACGACCAATATGCATTGGCAGAAGAGGTGGAATACTATCCGCAAGAGGAGCTGATGTGGTTGCGGGGTCATAAAGAGCGTGTTCTTTTCTACGACCGGAAAAAGCAAGTAGAACTCTCTGCACGTGTTGTACGCGCCCAAAGAGATGTCGACAAAAGAGAGAGCGTAGAAGGAGTGGGCGACGTCCGCTTTCTCTTTGGGGCAGAAGAACTCAAAAAATTGAAGCAAGGATTTGCATGGTAAAGAATATCCTAAAAGTAAAAGAGTTAGAAAAAAGTTATGGGGGACGCAAAGTGGTAAATGGCCTCTCATTTTCTATAGCCGAAGGGGAAGTGATCGGTTTGATCGGACCCAATGGCGCGGGAAAAACGACCTCTTTCTATATGACCATGGGGCTGATCCGTCCAGACAGGGGGCAAGTTATCTTCCATGGACAGGATGTGACGGGCAAATCGATAGACCAGCGCGCAAAAATGGGGATGGGCTACCTTGCGCAAGAGCCTTCTGTCTTTTGCAATCTCACAGTGGAGCAGAATATCTTGTGTATTTTAGAGACTCTGCATCTTTCCAAGGCAGAAAAAAAACAAAGAGTGCAAGAGCTGCTAGCTGAGCTCAACCTGACGCATTTAGCAAAAAAACGTGCTTCAACTCTATCAGGAGGGGAGAGGCGTCGTTTAGAAATCACCCGAGCACTTGTCACAAAACCGACCTTTCTTCTCCTTGACGAACCTTTTGCCAATATCGATCCCCTTGCGATTGCTGATGTAAAAGCGATGATCCGTATCCTCGCTAAAAAAGGGATCAGCGTGCTCATCACCGATCACAATGCACGCGAAATTTTTTCTATTGTCGATAGATGTTATCTCATGCGCGATGGAAAACTCTTTTTGGAGGGCACTGTGCAAGAGCTTTTGCAAAGCCAAGAGGCAAAGCAGTACTATTTAGGCAGTGACTTTGTGATGTAATTTTGGAAGATTTTCAAACCACACGGTGTCCCGATAGAATCGGGATGAAATTGCACTCCTTCTAAAGGGAGCGTTTTATGTACGATTCCCATCACCTCTCCCTCTTGAGTCCAAGCGGTAATTTCTAGACAATCGGGCACTTCTCGAATAGCAAGGGAGTGGTAGCGCATCGCTAAGAACCCTGATTCTATCCCAGCAAAAAGGGGAGCGCCTCTATGGAATATCTGAGAAGTTTTTCCGTGCATCGGACGCCTAGCATGTCCTACTGTACCACCAAAAACCTCCCCTATTACCTGATGCCCCATGCAAATTCCCAAAAGGGGTATCTCTTTATTGAGAGAGACAAGCTCCTTACAGATGCCCGTCTGCTTCGGAGCTCCGGGGCCTGGCCCGATTACAATAAAATCGGGACGCATTGCTAAACACTCTTGTGCCGTACAGCTCCGATTGCGCACCACAATCACCTCTTGCCCTAAACTTTCAAAAGCTTGAGAAATATTACAGGTAAAAGAATCAAAATTATCGATCAGCAAGAGCACGGAGAATTGCCTCTTCAAACTTTTTTGGATCTACTTCGATATCGGGATCAATATGGGGATCAAATCCATCGGGATATCGCTCTCCCTCGCCAAATAAAAAGTGGTAGCGAAGAGTAGCACCATTCGCGATCTGCCAATAACAGAGGTGAGTATATGCCGGGTCGAAAATCTCTAAAATCGGAGTACCAGGCCGACAAAAGGCGAGGTGGGCAAAAGCGGCGCCATGGGGGCCTACCACGATCTCTGCTGAGGCGAAACAAGCGGCCTGCTCCCGGAAAGGGAGCCGACTCATCTCCACCTTCTGAAAACCATGCTTTTCCAAAATAGGATCAAGCTCAAGCTCATTACGCACTCTTCTTTTCTCAGCATCCGCCCGAGAGATGTAGAGACGCAAAGGAGCTTTTTGCGGAAGATCTCGCCCGAGCCTGTCGCGCAAGAACTCACACACCCACTGCACAGGAGCGATCGGGATCGAGGGTATGATGAGCTCTTTTGCCCGTACTCCTTGGAATTGCGAAGCATCGATGATCTGTTTTGTGTCTATACCCAGCATGTTGAGAGATTC
Organism: Chlamydiales bacterium; assembly: GCA_046153495.1. Taxonomy (GTDB): domain Bacteria; phylum Chlamydiota; class Chlamydiia; order Chlamydiales; family JAAKFR01; genus JBJXGG01. Next base: position 532 of record JBJXGG010000121.1, on the reverse strand, counting down.
ACGCTGAAATCGTTTCCCTTGATCGATATAGATCTTTAGCCCCCCCGCAATACCCGCTTTTTCAAGAATAGCAAAACGGGGGAGAACCTCATAAATCCAATGGTAAAAGGCATCCTGCCACCCTGCTGTGAGAGAAACGACCGGCTCATCTATCTCCAAAACCTTAGGAAAAAAACGAGAAGTACTGAACCGGAAGAGGTCATGTCTATGAAAAGGCTTACCATCAACCGGTTGGAGAAACGTCGTGATCAATCTTCCCGTTTCATGGAGATTCCCGCCCAAATGTGTGGCCGTTCCTCCCGACAGGCGTAAAATTCCATAGGCGGGTGAGGAGAGCGTTTTTGCCCTCTCAAACCGCCAATAGGGCGTTGCTTCTGCGCTTTTGGGAACAACGAGCTCACATTTTTCCGCCTCAATGAAGGTCTCCACCAGCTCATCTGAAGAGATGAGTCCCCTTGGAACCCCTACAATGGAGTAACTTTTCGCGCGCAACAAATAGCGCGCAGCCAAAGAGAAACTCCCCTTGAGCCCG
>JBJXGG010000091.1:0-7212 GCA_046153495.1 Chlamydiales bacterium | reverse complement strand
AAAAGAGGCGGAGCAGCTAGCGACTTTTCCTCAGGCAAAATCGCTCTGTGTCGCTGTATCCAAGATTATTGATTGATAGAGGCAAGCTTTTGACGCATCCCCGGGAATTCGTCATCATAGTCCTCTTGCGAAAGCTTAATAATCTCATGTGCCTCTTTTTTTCCGTAGGTACCAACAATTTCTAAACGACGCTCTCCCTGGCCTAACAAATCTTCAGGAGACTCTTTGTAGGTTAAAAAGTAGTGGATAAGACGATCGACAAGGTTGTCGGGACAATCGGTGATATCCTGGATATTTTTGTAAACAAGATCATCCTTCAATACAGCCAAAATCTTATCATCCGCTTCGTTCCCATCAATAGCACGGATCCCGCCTATGGGCACCACCGTTACCATAATGTCCCCGCGTAAAATGGGCTTTTCCGTCAAAATACAAATATCCAATGGATCCATATCTCCATGTATCCCTTTTCTCTTTGATTTCTTCGAGCAGTAATCCCCAACGCGTTTTCCCGCATATGTTTGCGGAATCAGACCATATAAAGCAGGGCAGTAGTTTGAATATTTTTGTGGCCTATCCACTCGCAAAAGACCGCTTTTTTTATCAAGTTCAAATTTCACCGTGTCGGTTGGAACAATTTCAATATAGCACTGGATTTCTGAAGGGGCATTGTGCCCAATATCGACACCGTGCCAAGGGTGGGCGCGGCAAAAGGATTGGATAAATTGTAGGGTTTCATTTTTTTGCATAAAAAGAATCTTATACTGTTTTTGCTTTAATGTTAATTAACGGTCTTACTTGAGTCAAGCTAATTGACGAGTAACTATTCAGGTAGGCATTATGGCTTAAAATCAGATTCTTAGGGCATCTGTTTTTCTAAAAATGCTCGCTAATAGCGCCTTTTCGGCTATGAGCTCGCATTTTTGGAAAAAATCTGCATTTAATAATCAAGATTTTAAGCTTACACTACCTACCTGAATAGTTACATTGACGAATTCGTCTGAATATGAGACAATATTTCATCATTTAAGTGTAGGAGAATCTTATGAATAAAGCGGCTCTTTCTCTCGAGTTCCATGAATTAAATATTGAAGGTTACGAGCGCGTTGTGGAAATACGGGAGCGTGAAGTGGGCCTGCATGCCATTGTAGCTATTCACGATACTACATTAGGGCCTGCTTTAGGGGGCACACGAGCTTATGCCTATAAAAGTTTTGATGATGCATTAGAAGATGTGCTGCGTCTTTCTGAAGGAATGACTTATAAGGCCGCGATTGCAGAGTCCGGAACAGGGGGAGGAAAAAGTGTCTTGATTATGGATTCTCATAAACCAAAATCTCCCGCCTTGCTTGAGGCATTTGCTGAGGCCGTGAACTACTTCGAGGGGACGTATATCTGTGCAGAAGATATCGGCATGAGTGTGGCAGATCTTGCCATGATCAACAAAAACACAAAATATGCTGTAGGTTTGCCTACTTCGAGTGGTAACCCTGCTCGTTTTACAGCGTGGGGGGGCTTTAGAGGAGTGCAGGCGACTTGTTATAAGTTGTTCGGCTCTCCGTCTGTGAGTGGTCGCACATTTGCTATCCAGGGATTGGGAGCGGTAGGTATGGAGATTGCGGGGCACCTTTTCTGGGGAGGTGCGCGTCTCATCGTGACGGATATCAACCAAGCGGTAGTAGATAAAGCGGTACGAGACTTTGGCGCAATTGCTGTCTCTCCTGAAGCCATCTTTGGAGTGGAGTGTGATGTGCTAGTTCCCTGTGCTATGGGGGGAATACTCAATTGTGAGACCATCCCTCTTTTACGCTGCAAAGCTGTAGCCGGGCTGGCCAATAACCAATTGCTCACTGCTGAAGATGGAGATGCGCTCTATAAGCGTGAGATTCTCTATGCTCCGGACTATGTCATCAATGCTGGAGGGCTGTTGAATGTCGCTGTAGAAATCCGCAACGAGGGATATAACGCCATTGTAGCGCGACAAAGTGTAGATCGGATCTACGATCTGATCGTCTCTATCTTTACTCTGTCTGCGGAGAAGAAAGTGTCGACGCACCGCATTGCCAATGGCATTGCGAGTGATAATATCAAGAAAAAGATTGGAAAACGCGAGCAAAAAGTCGTCTTCCATACGTGATCCTTTTCCTCTAAAATGATTTCTGCTATAGTTCGGAAGCAATGATTTCGCGTATGCTTTTGTTTTTTTTTAAGATTGCAGTCTCTTTACGCTATCGCGTGACTGTCCGAGGGTACGAAAAGGTTAAACGAGCTCGCGCCCAATCGAAAAAAGGGATGATATTTTTGTCGAGTCACACAGCAGAAATCGACCCTCTCATCATGATTGCCAAGTTTTGGGGTTATTTTCGTCTGAAAATTGTGACAGCCGATTTTGTTTTTTATATTCCTATTGTGCGGACTCTCATAAAAAAAGCTGGCTGTATTCCCATTCCCTCGTTTGATCTCTCAACAAATAGCTACAAGAGATGGAAGATTGAACAAATATATGAAGAGATCACAGAGCGCATCAATCGAGGGGAAAACATTCTGATCTATCCAGCAGGAGGACTGAAGACCGGACCTTTGGAGAGTCTGGGTGCCGCCTCAGGGATGGAGCAAATTTTGAAAAGGATTCCCCATCCCCAGATTGTGCTGGTGCGGTTCACTGGATTATGGGGGAGTGTTTTTTCCAAAGCCGTGACTGGAAAACGACCCAACGTACTCAAGACGTACACACACGGGTTGAAAATCGTGCTAAAAAATCTTATATTTTTTACGCCAAGGCGGAAAGTGACGATAGAGTGTGAAATTCCTACCGATTTTCCTCTACATGGAGATAGGAAGGAGATCAACTACTACTTAGAAAGCTGGTATAACAGAAACGGCCCAGAAGAGATAACTCTTGTCTCTTTTAGCCCATGGAAACAGGTTGTTCCGGAGATTGTTAAAAGACCTAAGCAAAAACCTTTTTGCGTAGATGCTATTCCCCAAGAGATCAAAGATAAAGTCATCGATGAAGTGGCTTTGCTGACCCGAATCGATAAAAACTTGCTCACTCCAGAGAAAAATTTTGCGGAGGATTTGGGATTAGACTCTCTAGATCGTTCACAGTTAGTTTTGATATTGAAAGATCAATTTGGCGTGCCAAATGTCACGGCTAATGATTTGACAACAATTGAGAGTATGATGGCTTTTGCAGCACATCTACGGCACGGAGAGGAGCTTTTGGAGGATGAAGAGCAACCTCCTTCCAATTGGGGAAAAGAGGAGGGACGCCCCCAACCAATCTATCCTGAAGCAGAGAATCTCCTCGAAGCCTTTTTTAAGACAGCCGATCGAATGAAGGATTTTTTAGCGGCAGCTGATTTTATTTCGGGAGAGGTGACCTATAGCCGCATGAAACTTGGAGTGATTATGATCGCCCAATATATCAAAAAACTGCCTGGAGATAGGGTGGGCATTATGTTGCCTGCTGCGGTTGCTGCAGACATGGCGATTCTAGCTACCATGTTAGCGGGGAAAACACCTGTGATGATCAACTGGACTTTAGGTGAGCGCAATCTTAATGCTGCTGTAGATAAGACGGGAATCACGGTTTGTTTAAGTTCATGGCGTTTCTTAGATAGGTTGGCGAATGCGGAATTGGGCAAACTCAATGAGTGTATAGTACTGCTCGATGATGTGAAGTTCGATTTCACGTTAAGAGAAAAACTTGTGGGGCTTTGTTTATCGAAGAGGCGAGCCTCTACCATTTTAAGCTATTTTAGAGCTGATCAGATCCAAAAAACCGATCCTTGTGTGATCCTCTTTACGAGTGGAACAGAGAATCTGCCCAAAGGAGTGCCTCTATCGCATGAGAATGTGATGGAGAATCATCGGGCTGCAGAAAAAATGGTTAATTTGCACGCGAATGATGTGATGTTTGGTATTCTTCCCCCTTTTCACTCCTTCGGTTTTACAGTGACGGGCCTTTTACCTGTCGTATCAGGATTGCGTGTCGCCTATTGCGCGAATCCCACAAACGGACGGCAGATCGCTTTCGGTATCGAGCTTTGGAAGGCCACATTGTTTTGCAGTGCTCCCACATTTTTGAAAACGATATTGCGCGTAGCAAAGAGAGGGCAGCTTGATTCACTCCGTCTTGTGATCACGGGAGCGGAGAAAACCCATCATGAGTTATTCGAAAAGATGCGGAGCGTGAATCCGAAGGTGTTAATGTTAGAGGGGTATGGCATCACAGAGTGTGCGCCTATCCTTACGCTGAATCGTCCTAATAAAGAGCCTAAGGGAGTGGGCGAACCTTTGCCTGGTGTAGAACTATGCATTGTACACCCAGAACAGCACACTGTAATGCCAAGAGGGAGTTCTGGATTGATATTGGCGCATGGGAAGAATGTATTTTCTGGCTATCTGGATAATCATAGTGCTGATCCGTTTATAGAGTTGGAGAATAAGCGGTGGTATATTACAGGAGATTTAGGAAATATCGATCAAGAGGGGCGGCTGACAATTGAGGGACGGCTAAAGCGATTTATTAAGATTGGAGGAGAGATGGTGAGTCTCACGGCGATCGAAGAGGTATTAGAAGAGGCAGCGCCCAAATTTGCTTGGCCTCTTTCTCAAGAGGTCCCTTCACTTGCTGTTTGTCCCGTCGAAGAAGAGGGGGCTAAAGGGACGATCCACCTCTTTTCCACTTTCAAAACTAGTGTAGAACAGGTGAACCAAGCTCTGCAAGAGGCTGGGATGAGTAATCTGATTCGTGTGCGTGACGTGCATGTGCTTTTTGCAATCCCTATTCTGGGAACAGGGAAGGTGGATTACAGAGAGCTTGCAAATAAGTTGCAGGGAAAAGAATAATGGCACGCCGATGAAAGCATTTGCATTTCCCAAACCTCCGTTGACTCTTTTTAATACCGAGATGCGTGAAAAGAGTCTTTTTTATCCCAAAAAAGACAATCACGTCACGATCTACACTTGTGGCCCTACCGTCTATCACTATGCCCATATCGGGAATTTTAGAACGTATGTGTTTGAAGATCTACTGCGTCGGGTGCTCAAATTTTTTGGCTATCAAGTTACGCAGGCGATGAATATCACAGATGTGGATGATAAAACCATTCGAGGAGCCACTGAGAGTCATCTCTCTTTGGAAGAGTATATTCAGCCTTATAAAAATGCTTTTTTTGCTGATATCCAAAGTTTAGGGATTGAGCGCGTCGAGCATTATCCTTGTGCGACCGATTATATTCGCAAGATGATCGACTTTATCCAGAAACTGATAGACAAAGGTGTTGCCTATAAAAGTCCTGATGGGAGTGTCTATTTTTCGATTGAGAAATGTCCTAAATATGGGAGGCTTTCACGCCTCTACCTCGATGATTTACAAATCGGCGAGCGAGTAGCGCATGACGAATATGAGAAAGAGTGCATTGGCGATTTCGTGGTTTGGAAAGCGTATGATGAGCAACGGGATGGCGCGATCTATTGGGAGAGCCCTTTTGGGAAAGGGCGTCCAGGATGGCACTTGGAGTGCTCGACGATGGCTATGGATTTGCTTGGAGAGACGATCGATATCCATGTGGGAGCTGTCGATAATATCTTTCCTCACCATGAAAATGAAATTGCTCAATCTGAATGTCTCTCTGGGAAGCAATTTGCCCGCTATTGGCTCCATTCAGAGCATCTGATTGTGAATGGGAAGAAGATGTCCAAAAGTTTGGGCAACTTCTACACATTGCGAGATCTTCTGGATAAGGGATATAGAGGAAATGAGGTGCGCTATATGCTCCTGCATACGCACTATCGCACGCAACTGAACTTCACATTTGAGGGCATGGTCGGTGCACGCAACTCTCTTGCCCGTCTGAACGATTTTGTACAAAGATGTCAAGAAATAGCTACGAATACAGAGCCTACCGGCCACTGGCACTGCTGCTTACAAAAAGCAGCTGAGGATTTTGTCAATGCGTTGGCAGATGATCTGAATATCTCAGTTGCTCTTGCTGTTCTTTTCGACCTCATGAAAGAGGTGAATAGGCAAGAGCTGAACGGGGGTGATGCAACAGAAGTGCTCTATGTATTGCAACAGTTCAACCGTGTCCTTGGTGTGTTGAATTTTGAGACAGAGGAATATATACCTATCTATTTAGTAGAGATGTTAGAAAAGCGCAATCAGGCTCGTCACGACAGAAATTGGGCTTTAGCTGATCAATTGCGTAATGAAATTTTGGCCAGCGGTTATCTAATTGAGGATACAGCCCAAGGGGTTCGCCTGAAGAAGAAGTAATTATACCATCCAACCGCTATGAGTATGATAGTAAAGGATTTTTGGTAAAAAAGCTGCTGGAATTTATTGAATTTTGATGGTGCAATAGGTTCATCATTGCACCGCCTGTGCACCGTGAGATCAAGAAGGTTTCCGCTGCTTGAGATTTTTCTTAGGACTGGTCGAGTCAATTTGTTTAACTTCCTTAACTCACCTGCTATGGGACTGTTAACAAATTAGATTTTTTATCATCATGTTTCCTTAAGTAAAACACACAAGGAGATTTGATAAATAAGCGTTTGAACCCGTTAACGGAAGATGATTTTTAAAAACATATCCATCCCTATTTGATTGAACTGAAGGATGGTAGAGGACGTCCTGCATGTTAATAAGCGATTATGATTTTTTTTGTGCGGTTTTATTTGTGATGCGTACAGGAATTGCATGGAGAGATTTGCCGTGTTATTATGGGCCCTGTGAGATTGAAACGAAGTGCAAACCTTTTCCGCCTATTACGATAGCGATTTTATAAGTTGCACTTGCCATAATATTTGTTTGACATCCAAGCAATTAATCCGAATCATGCTCAATATATGAATCCTGAGGAATACAGAACTCTAGAGGAAGACCTTGCTCTTTTGCTGGAAAAATCTCGAAGAAGTCCTTCCCTTTCCATAAAAGAAATTCTAGATGTCTTATCTGGAAAGGGTCGCTCATTAATCCTGATTTTTCTGAGTCTTCCCTTTTGTCAGCCGATACAAATCCCAGGGTTATCGACTCCATTTGGAATTGTGATTGCCTTTCTTGGTTTACGAATAGCATTTGGAAAACACACCTGGCTACCGAAGAGAATTTTGTTAAAAACAATTTCTTCAACGACTATTCAAAAAATAGCTCAAAAGTTCCTCCACATGATGATGCAAATCAGGCGGGTTATTCGTCCACGGCTG
>JBJXGG010000025.1:0-3635 GCA_046153495.1 Chlamydiales bacterium | reverse complement strand
CTTTTTGGCATCTTTCTCATCAAATTTTTCGACCATATCCCTCAATATGCTCTCAAAATTTGATGAGAAATCTGCACCAAAAATCATCAATTTTTGCTACCAAAGCAAGTTTCGAAAGAAGTTCATTGAGACAAGATGTATCATGAATGGGCATTAGAATAGCCAGGTCGGTCATCAAAGTTATAGAGATTGTCAGTGCGGATAATATCCAGTCCGCCATCGGCTAGACGGTTCTGGAGTAAGACAATCGCTTGTAGCTTGATCGGCTCAGTCGCAATAAAACGACATCTCCATTGATCGACACAAAGTGAATTGTGCACGACGTCGGGCCACACGCGCAAGCCACGATTGAAAATTGCCTGAAGTTGTAAAGAGGGTGTTTCTATCGCACGCAACGATGCGGCAATTTTTTCACACGGTGCATGAGAATAGAGATAGATATCCACACCGACGAGCTCTCGTTTAGTAGATCTGGGTGTAAAAGTGTGATGCAACCACGCCTCTTGCTGATCTACTTTCGTGTAATCGACGGCTTTCAATTGTTGCGGCACCTTTCCGACTCGTTTCCCAATCTCCTTAGCGAAGTCACTGGTAGAAACAGACTTTTTACTTAGCCCTTTTGTGAAAATATCTTGCGTGTGGATGCCATCTTCAATCGTTTTTAACCAAGCATTGTGTAATCGCGTTGCCGCTTCAGGTTGAGAAATATGTACCAACATCAAAACGGAAGCGAGGATTAGCCCGGTAGGGTTTGCCGTGTTCTGTCCCGCTTTTCGTGGCGCCGAACCGTGAATCGCTTCAAACATCGCACCCGCCTCTCCAATGTTAGCCGTTCCTACAAGACCTATAGATCCAGTAATTTGCGCCCCAACGTCCGATAGAATATCTCCATAAAGGTTAGGCATGACAATCACATCAAACTCCTCTGGCGTATCCGCGAGTTTGGCGGCTCCAATATCCACTATCCAATGGACATTTTCTATCTCTGGATATTCGGCAGCAATCGCATCAAAAACTTTGTGGAAGTGGCCGTCAGAAAGCTTTAATATATTGTCTTTGGAGAAGCACGTCACTTTTTTCCGCCCATACCGTTTAGCATACTCAAAAGCATAGCGGCAGATACGCTCACTGCCTGCACGACTAATCAACTTGCTTGCAGTGTATACGTCAGGTGTTTGCTGGTATTCCACACCTATATAGAGATCTTCCTCATTTTCTCGGATAATAACCACATCCATCTTAGGGTGTTTAGTCTGGATAAAAGGGGCATAAGAAATGCAGGGACGAACATTAGCATAGAGACCCAACATGCCGCGCACAGTGACGTTTAAGCTGCGGTATCCTCCCCCTTGCGGAGTCGTGATAGGAGATTTTAAAAAAATTTTCGTACGACGAAGAGATTCCCAAGCAGAGGGTTCAATCCCCGCCGAGTTCCCCTCTAAGTAAACCTTTTCCCCAATAGCAATCTTTTCGATCTCCAGTTCAGCACCAGCCTCCTCTAAAACAAAGAGTGTTGCTGCCATAATTTCAGGGCCAATGCCATCGCCTAATGCAACTGTAATAGGATGTTTCATGTTGAACATATTAGGTGAACAAAACGAACTCTTCAAGTAAAATGCGGCCATGTTAGAGAAACTTTTCCGTAAGCAAAAAGCGCTGTTGGATCATTTTTTCGATCAGATAGATTTGAAAAGTTGTGAAGCTTTATTAACGACGTTTCTGCAATGTCGAGGTGTCCTCTTTTTCTCTGGCATCGGTAAAAGCGGCTTTATTGCGCAAAAAATAGCTGCTACCATGATGTCGACCGGAACAAAAGCTTTCTACCTCTCCGCCATCGATGCTTTGCATGGAGATCTAGGTATGGTGAGTCAAAATGATGTCGTTGTCCTTCTCAGTAAAAGTGGAGAGACAGAGGAGCTCTTACAGCTCCTGCCCTCATTACGGAACAAAGGGAGTAAAACGGTTGCTCTGAGCTCGAACGCCCAAAGCAGGCTTGTCAAAGGGGCCGATCAAAATGTCATTCTTCCTCTTGAGCATGAGCTATGCCCTTTTGATCTGGCGCCAACCACTTCTACGCAAGCGCAACTGCTATTGGGCGATGTTTTAGCAATTGCCCTAATGGAGCGGAAAAACTTCTCTTTAGCAAATTATGCGGAAAACCATCCTCATGGGCAGATAGGGCGTCGCGCTTCGACTAAGGTGCGCGATCTAATGCTCAGTCAAGAAAACACGCCTATCTGTCATCCCCATAGCCGTTTGAAAGAAGTGCTTGTAGAGTTCACGGACAAAAGATGTGGCTGTCTCATCGTAGTGGATCACGAGAGACAATTAAAGGGAATATTTACAGATGGTGACCTGCGCAGAGCCTTACAACAGAAAGGGGAGAAGGTCCTCGAAGAGAAGATCCAAGACATCATGACAAGGTGTCCCAAGGCGATTCATGACGACGCTCCTGCTTGGGATGCCGTGAAACTTATGGAAGCGGATCAAAAACATCCTGTCATGGTGCTGCCTGTACTCGAAAGAGAGAAGAGCTCCGTGATCGGCATCATCAAGATGCACGACCTCATTCAGGCTGGACTTTGAGTCTGTAACCTCATGTGTGAGTAAGGTTAGCGCCAATACGAAAGTAAATATTTCCATTAAATAAAGATTTTGTTAAGATCGCCTTATGATCGATTAAATTGAGAGGAGATTTTTTATGTCAGCTGTACTAAACTACACAGATTCAGTGAATTCTTTAAGACCCACCTGCGTTTGTTATCCAAATGAAGCAGCGCTTCACGGAATGCGACTAACCCGCAGCTTCAATATTCATGTTACATATCACTCCTTACTATGTCAAGAACGTATAGGACTCAACCTTACCGATTTGTATGAAGCTTTAGCTCTTCTTTCGGCCTACCCAGATTGCGTAAAGAAATGTGTCTCTTTATGGTTTCTTGCTGACGATCGAGAAGATTTTCCCGTCCTCACCGTCAATTTAGAAAACAAGACTATATTAGTTAGAGACATTGATGTACGCCTAGCGCAGAGATTGTAGATATTACCACGGACCAATACGAAACCTCTTTTAGCGATCTCCGCATGTATCGACAAGAAATCAGTGCTCTTGATCCCGCATATTATCATGAGATTCCTCTTACAATAGAAGTGGTTACAAAAACGGGCCGCACCACCTATTTTGTCGGTTCTAAACAATTTGACACTTACATTCGCCATCAACTCCTTCTAGGAGTGATCCGTACCAAGTTTCAGCAATAGATATTTTCCGAATAGAAAATCCGACTTGTGCGCAAAACTCAGGTTATACTCGTCATGTGGGTTCAAAAAAAGGGGCGAAGTACTAGCGTACCCCGCCCCCAAGACCCGGGGCCTCGTGGCTGAGACCGGGTGGTTTGCCTACTTTGAGCCTCATCGACAAGATGAGTACATTATTTTTAATGCGCAGGCAAATTTATAACTCTCTATTGCCAATCTATAGCACGCCGTGCTTGAGGCTATGAAGTTCTTTAGCGAGCGCTACGACATAGGTCGCAAGCTTGCAATTAGGCCTCTGAGGAGATCTTACTGGACTTCTTTTTGGTATCATGACACCTATTTAATAAGGTTGTAAATATACAGTAATTACAGAA
>JBJXGG010000024.1:0-6446 GCA_046153495.1 Chlamydiales bacterium | reverse complement strand
CTTTTTGGCATCTTTCTCATCAAATTTTTCGACCATATCCCTCAATATGCTCTCAAAATTTGATGAGAAATCTGCACCAAAAATCATCAATTTTTGCTACCAAAGCAAGTTTCGAAAGAAGTTCATTTTTATTTTGGCAGTGCAAACAGTAGAAAGTTGATTCCATAAACCCAATCCATTATGATCCCAACTTATGTTATCGCGTTTATTTACCATATTATTACTTTGTTTTGTCTCCTGCACGAATAATAGAGAGAATAATACCAAGGTATTTCGTCTCAATTTGGCAACTGAGCCTCCTACTTTAGATTGTCGCAAAGCGACTGATGCTACTTCAATGAATGTTTTACTAATGCTTTTTGAGGGGTTAACGAGGTTCGGATTCGACCATAAACCAGCGCTGGCGGGTGCGAGCAGTGTTGAAGTTTCAGAGGATCAGCTCACTTACACATTTCGACTCCGCGAACAGTATTGGACTAATGGAGAGAGAGTCACTGCCCAAGACTATCTCTACGCCTGGAAAGAGAGCCTCAATCCCCAATTTCCCTCGCTGTTTGCCTATAAATTCTATCTGATAGAGAATGCCTCTGCGATCAAGGAGAGGACAAAACCACTAGAGTCACTCGGAGTAGAAACGCCTGATGCCGATACCTTAATTGTACATCTGACCCACCCCGCTCCCTATTTTTTGGAGCTACTCGCTCTGCCGACCTTTTATCCTATTCATGGAAAAACGGCGTGCGCCTATCCCGATTGGTCGGCAGAAGCAGGCCCCCTATACATTTCTAACGGCCCTTTTCAGTTGGACAGATGGGACCATGAGAGTGAAATCATCCTCTCAAAAAACCCCCGCTATTGGGATGCAGCAAATGTCCATCTGGATAAGATCTCTCTCTCCATGATCCCCGACATGCGAACGGAGCTCTACATGTTTGAGATGGGAGAGATCGACTGGGCGGGCTCCCCTCTCTCAGCTCTTCCCCCTGAGTGTGTTCCGGCACTCATGAAAGAGAAGCAAATCCATTTCTACCAAACAAATGGGGTCTACTACTACAAAATCAATACCGATATCTTCGGACTCAACAATGCAAAGATTCGTAAAGCATTAGCACTTGCCATCAATCGCAAAGAGATCGTCGAGCATGTCTTGCAAGCCAACCAAACTGTAGCGACAGCCGTCGTACCCACTCTACCCAATATCCATGCGGCACAACAGCTCTTTGCAGATGGAGATATCGTGTTGGCTCAAACACTTTTTGCACAAGGACTACAAGAGTTAGGTCTAAAGGAATTTCCCCGATTCACTCTAAGCTATAACACTCATACGCAACACCAAAAAGTGGCCCAAGCCGTGCAGCAACAGTGGAAAGAGGTACTGGGAATCCAAATCGATTTGGAAAGCTGCGACTGGAAGGTCTATCTACCGAAGATCAATCGACAAGACTACCACATCGGAAGATTAGGATGGGTTGGTGAATACAACGACCCCATCTCCTACCTAGAACCTTTTAAATATCGCGATAACCCTCACATCGGAGGGAACAATGAAACCGGTTGGGAAAACCTCCGCTACTGTGAACTTCTTATAGCGTCTGATAAAGAAACAGATGTCCAAAAGCGATTCTCTTATTTACAAGAAGCCGAAGCAATTTTGATCGACGAGATGCCTCTTATTCCTCTTTTCTTTCTGGAATATGCCTACTTGAAAAAACCCTATGTACAAGATGTCTATCTCTCTCCTTTAGGAATGATCGATCTAAAACAAGCAAGGATCAAGAAATGAGAGCCCGTTATATTGTACGCCGCCTCTTTAGCAATCTTTTCGCCCTGTGGGTGATCATCACGATCACTTTCTTCCTTATGAAAGTGATCCCAGGAGATCCTTTCACAGAAGAGAAAGCTCTACCCAAAGAGATTCTAGAATCCCTACGAGATCACTATGGCTTAAACGATCCCCTATTGCAGCAATATGGGCGCTACATCAAGTCCGTCGCAAAGTGGGATTTAGGCCCCTCCTTCAAATACAAGACACGAACCGTAAATGATATTATCAAGAGCGGTTTTCCCATCTCCTTAACTCTTGGGTTAGAGGCTCTTTTTATATCGATTCCTCTTGGTATTTTTCTCGGCTCTATAGCGGCGCTCAAACAACACAGGTGGCAAGACTATGGAGCGATGCTTATGGCCGTAATTGGGATTTCGGTTCCCAGTTTTATTCTGGCTGCTTTTTTGCAATATTTTTTGGCGATCAAGATTGATCTTTTTCCCGTGGCGCGGTGGGGTACTGTTCAACAATCCATTCTTCCTGCCCTCTCTTTAGCTGCTCTCCCCACGGCTTTTATCGCACGTTTAACGCGCACCAACATGATAGAAGTATTGACGATGGACTACATTAAGACTGCTAGAGCAAAAGGAATCAGCGAGTTTCGCGTGATTTTCAAACATGCATTACGGAATGCAATTCTCCCGGTAATCACCTATTTGGGGATGCTGACAGCCAACATCTTGACGGGAAGCTTTATTATTGAGAAAGTTTTTGGCATACCGGGTCTTGGGCAATGGTTCATCAACAGTATCACAAACAGGGACTATACGGTAATAATGGGGATCACCGTTTTTTATAGCGTGATTTTGCTAAGCGCGATCTTTTGCGTCGATATTTTATACGGCTGGATTGATCCGAGAATCAAAATCGGGAGGAAAGAGTCGTGACAGCATTCCAGCCTTTAGAAAGAACTCGCGAATCTAAGGAGGAGTTAGGTCGCCCTGCGCTCTCTTTTTGGGGGGATGTCTGGCGTCGCTTTCGAATCAATTGGGTTGCTCTTATCGGCTTGATACTCTTGCTACTACTTGTTTTATTTGCGATTTTAGGTCCTTGGATCAGTTCCTCTCCCTATTACGAAACCCATCTTTCTTTGAAAAACCACGCTCCTTCCCACCAATTTTGGTTCGGAACCGATGATTTGGGGCGCGATATGTTTTGCCGTATCTGTGTCGGTGCCCGCATCTCCCTTTTCGTCGGGATCGTAGCCGCTCTTATCGACCTACTGATGGGTGTACTATGGGGAGGGATCGCCGCTTTTGCGGGTGGACGTACCGATAGTTGCATGATGCGCATCGCCGATGTGCTCAACGCTGTCCCCTATCTCCTCGTAGTGACCCTGCTGATGGTTGTGTTGGGGTCGGGCCTGATTCCCATCATTATTGCTCTCACAATCACGGGATGGATCGGGATGGCACGTATTGTACGAGGTCAACTTTTGCAGCTCAAAGAGAGCGAGTTTATTAAAGCTGCCATCGTATTGGGGGCTGGACGGCGACGCATCCTCTTCAAACACCTTTTACCCAATGCGATGGGGCCGATCATCGTTACGATGACTCTTACGATTCCGATGGCAATTTTTACCGAGGCTTTTCTAAGCTTTTTGGGGCTAGGGGTACAGGCTCCTATCGCCAGTTGGGGTACAATGGCCAGTGATGGTCTACCTGCTATGCGCTACTATCCTTGGCGCCTCTTTTTCCCTGCCCTTTTCATCAGTATGACGATGCTAGCCTTTAATTTAGTGGGCGATGGGCTGCGTGATGCTATCGACCCCAAACTGAGGAAATAATCATGCCTCTTCTTGATGTCCGAGAGTTACATGTGGTCTTCGACACCTATTTAGGGCGTGCCCATGCTGTGCGTGATCTCTCGTTTTCTGTGGAGGCGGGTGAGACGATAGCCATTGTGGGAGAGAGTGGGTGTGGCAAAAGTGTGACAGCCCTCTCCCTCATGCGGTTGATCCCATCGCCTCCAGGGAAGATTATCGGCGGAGAGATCTGGTTTGAAGGAGAAGATTTAATCAAAAAATCACGTAGGGAAATGCGCCGCATCCGTGGACGGAAAATGGGTATGATCTTTCAAGATCCGATGACATCCCTCAATCCCACCATGCGCATCGGAGCGCAAATTGCAGAAGGACTTCGACTACCCAAAGCCCAAGCTCAAGCACGTTGCATAGAGCTATTGGAGATGGTCGAAATCTCTAATCCCGAACAGAGATTGGAGCAATACCCCCATGAGCTTAGCGGCGGACAGAGGCAACGAGTAAATATCGCGATTGCTCTTGCCTGTAATCCTAAACTCTTGATCGCTGATGAGCCAACTACAGCCCTCGATGTCACCATCCAGGCACAGATTTTAGAACTATTGAAAAATATTCAAGAGAAGATGGGCACAACGATCATCTTGATCACACACGATCTGGGCATTGTTGCAGGAAATTGTGATCGAATGCTCGTTATGTATGGGGGAAAAATCGTAGAGCAAGGCTCAGTCCAAACAATCTTCCGCTCTTCGGCACACCCATACACACGTGGATTACTCCAATCGGTTCCTCGACTCGATATGAATCGCACAAAATCGTTGGAACCGATCCCAGGCACACCGCCTAATCTACTCAATCCGCCCCAAGGATGCCCCTTTTGGGCACGCTGCAATCGTGCAATGCGCATTTGCGCCGAGAAAAATCCCCCCCTTGTTGCGATAAGTGACAAGCAAACCGCAGCCTGCTGGGAGAATGATCATGCCTCCTCTTCTTAAAATAGAAAAACTCACAAAGCAATTTAAAGTAGGAAACAAGCTCCTCACGGCTGTTGATGATCTCTCTCTCGATATCTTCCAAGGAGAAACGGTCGGATTAGTAGGAGAGAGTGGATGCGGTAAGTCTACTGTGGGCCGCACAATCATGCAACTCCACCAGCCGACAAGGGGCTACATTCACTTCGACAACATTGATCTCCATACCCTCTCTGGGCAAAAACAAAAACAGATGAAACGGCGGATGCAGATGGTTTTCCAAGACCCCTATGCTTCGTTAAATCCACGAATGACCGTACTAGATATCATTGCTGAGCCACTCGATATTCATAAACTCGCCTTTGGAAAAATGCGAAAAAGGCAAGTAGAAAAGCTTCTGAACCTTGTCGGTCTCAATTCAAGTCACTTAAGTCGCTTTCCCCATGAATTTAGTGGAGGTCAAAGGCAAAGAATAGGTATAGCTCGAGCCTTGGCTGTAGAACCCGAATTTCTGATCTGTGACGAACCGACCTCGGCTTTAGATGTCTCCATCAAAGCGCAGATCGTCAACCTCCTCAAAGAGCTCCAACAACAGATGAATCTCACATACCTCTTTATTGCCCACGATCTCGCTCTAATTAAGTATATCTCTGACCGAGTCGCCGTAATGTACCTTGGAGCACTGATGGAGCTCGCAGCAAGCGAAGAGCTCTATCGAGAACCGCTCCACCCCTATACACAAGCGCTGCTCTCCTCGATTCCCATTCCCGATCCCGATATAGAAAGAAGAAGGAGCCGATTTCTCCTGAAGGGAGAGATCCCCAGCCCCTTTAACCCTCCCAAAGGGTGCCCTTTCTGCACGAGATGCCCCAAGGCCAAGCCCATCTGCTCCGCCCAAAAACCCAAATGGAAAGAAATAAAACCTAACCACTTCACCGCCTGCCACCTCTTCTAAGATTAAAATTTTTTATACTATTTTTTGCAACGAATGTCTTAATTTAATCTTTATTTATTATTGTTATAATTATAGTCGATTACATTGAGATTGATACTCTCCGGTTGTGCCAAATTTCTAATAACCTGAGTTTTGGGTTGTTCTTCCTCGTAATAAGAGGAGTTTTCTAAGGATGAGAGAGAACAACCCAAAACTCAGGTTATTAAACCCCGGGCATTCTCGTGCAACCAGGGAATATCAATCTCAATGTAATCGACTATATCATGTCAGGGGGTAAGTTATGGTAAAAGGAGTCTCTGCAGCATTGCTGCAGCAAGCACAAGCTCATCGGGAGGCCGTAGAGAACGGGACCGTTGTCGTCTTAGGAGGGCTCGTGCTAACCGCGATAGTGGTCGGGATTTTGATGGCTGTTGGAGGGCGAATCGCTGAAGCAAAAAATGGAACCGATCTCTCACACCTTGTGAAAATCGGAGCTTACATGGCTACCGTTCCAGCAATAAGTATGATTGTTGTAGCTCCCATCGCCTGGAAAGTAACGGGCTGCATAGGCTACCATCGCTTCATCGCAGCGCACCGTGACCATGAGCGAAACAAGATAATTTAATGCTTTATCACTTCAACAATCTTAACAGGTTGTAGGGGGACGTCCTGGTGCCCTTTCTCTTCGCCGGTTTTCACCTTCCTGATCTTGTCTAACACCTCCATCCCTTTTGTTACCTCTCCAAATACGCAATAACCAAAACCAGAAGGCGTTGGATTTCTGTAGTTTAGAAAATCATTATCTGACACATTGATGAAAAATTGAGAGGTTGCAGAGTGGATATCTGAGGTGCGCGCCATCGCTATAGTACCTTTTTTGTTAGAAAGGCGGTTATCGGCCTCGTTGCGGATCGGAGCACGGGTCTTTTTCTCTTTAAAGTCGGATGAATACCC
>JBJXGG010000080.1:0-5587 GCA_046153495.1 Chlamydiales bacterium | reverse complement strand
AAACGGAAAGACGGCATTGACGGCAACGATAGTAGAGGGAGTAGGTCCTTCGGTAGATGTGCGCACGCTTACAGCTGCAGATTTTGGTTCATTCCAACCAAAGCATATCCAGAGGGCGTTTATACCTAGTTCTTCCGAGTTTCTTGTGCTCGTCATTCAAGATTGCGATTTTCTTATCTTTGGTCCAGATAGGAATGCTCTGCGGAGTCAAATGCTGGATTGTTTGGATACATTTTTGCGAAATCCTACAAACATTTTTCTGGGCACTACAAATATGGTAGAATGTCCTGAGGAGTATATTCGCCCAGGTAGGTTGGGACGGCCAATATTAGTTCTGCCACCAGAAGAAGAGGCAAGGCGGGAGATGATTATCGATAAACTAGGGGATGAGAGAGCAGAGGAGGTCAGGAGTGTTCTTATTTGGACACGAGGACTCTCTTTTGCATCGATTGCCTTGCTATTGAAAAGGGCTCCGCCAGGCTCTGAGATCTCTTATATACGACAAGAGGTACAGAAATTACAGACTCCTCGTACTGACCTCCGTAGTCTAACATACTTCACTTAATCACAATCCCATGATTTTTTCAGCAACGGTGTCGTGGAAAAGTCGTCCCTTGGTTGTCAAGTAGAGAAAATTGTTTCGCCTCTCTATCCATCCCTCTTGGATGAGACTTTCGATTCCTAACTCTGTCTCCACTCCTTTAAAATAGCGCAGCCCGATGGCCAAAAGCTCTTTTGCTTGCTCAAAGGGAGAGAGCGTCTCTGAGAAATCGACAGCTCTGTTCCCGGCAAGAACAGCTTTAGCCCATTTATGAATATTAGGATTGTTACGGAAGCGAGTTTTATTCCAATAGCTGCAAGCAGAAGGACCTAGTCCTATGAAGGGGCGTCCCGTCCAATAACCAATATTGTGTGCAGAAATCCGTCCCACTTTTGCAAAAGCGGAGAGTTCGTATCTCTCAAAACCAGCCTCTTGTGAGATGTCGATCGCCATTTGGAGCATTTGGTAAGAGTCATCCGCAGAGGGAAGATCTAACGTTTTTCTTTTTTTGTAGAAGATGGTGTGGGGCTCAATAGTGAGATTATAGAGAGAGATGTGAGAGATAGGAAGAGCAAAAGCTTGGCGTAAAGATGCCTCCCACATATCCTGCGTCTGCCCGGGGAGATCATACATTAAATCGATGGAGATATTATTGTATCCAATAGAGTGAGCTTCACTGACAGCAAGCGTCGCTTTTTTTGCACTATGAGTTCGTCCCAGTTTTTGGAGAAGGCCGTCATCGAATGCTTGTATTCCTAAGCTGAGACGATTGACTCCCCATGGAGGAGCGATCAGCGAGTCGGGATTGGCCTCTAGAGTCACTTCTGCATGAGGTTTTAGTGGGAGCCAAGAGAGGATTTCTTCTATATTATCCTTTCCTAAAAGGGAGGGTGTGCCACCTCCGAAATAGAGCGTTTCGATCAGAAAGGGTTGAGTGAGTTCCCACTCTTTTTTTAATGCCTCCATATAGAGGTCTACGTGGCGTTGTGTATGGGGGATCACGTAAAAATGACAGTATTCGCACTTCTTTGTACAAAAAGGTACATGAATATAGAGACTACCAACCTGAGTGTTGGATGTTATTACATCATCTTCAGGGGTTTTACTTGTATCTCCGGATGGCGATCTACAACTCAGGTTACCAGTCATTCGCTTCGGGATCGATAATGCCGCCCCGTTTCCAACGATTTCTGTCACTAAAGGGATCGTCTTCATCGTCAATAAATTCTTCATCTTCTGCAGCAGCCTCTTCTCCGACATGGGTAGTCTCTTCTTGTGTCTCTGTAGAGCTCTCCTGCTCGACATCAAATCCCGCCTCTGTTGTCTCTCCTATCTCCATGTCAGTCATACTAGGAGTATCTGGATAGACCGCCTTCGCAGGATTTCTCCGAGGAGCTGCATACTCTTCCATATCCCCGCTCTCTTTCAGAAACTGTAGTCGCTCCTTCTCCTCTTCGATCTTGCCGCGCAGGCTATGGATCTCCTCCTTGTGCCTCTCAAGTTCCTTATTCGGAACAAGGCCGAGTTTCATCCACTGCTCTAGATCGCTGAGTTCAGCTTCTAATTTTTTTAAACGGTCACTCTTCATTGTCGCATCCATAACTATCCCATAAATAAAAGCAGAGCCAGAAGATTTACTGCTTTGGCTGTTTTTTTGCAATCCTTACGTGCTTATCCTTTGTAAACAATGTCCTCTTTTTTTTGTAAAATATATTTTTTATTTTAAGAGCAGCCATAAGGAATAGTATTTCACCACCAAGGTAGAGGAAGTAGAGCGTGTGGCCTCCCTCTCCGAAACCATAGCTATGTAGCCCAGTACCCAAAATATAGTTGACGCCATACCATGTGAAAGTGATCGTCATAAGTCCGATGATAGCACCTGTAGCTAATGTTTGTTTTCGGATGACGCCAAATTTGTAGGCGTGGATCCAAATGAGGTAGAGTCCAGATGAGATAAAAGCCCACGACTCTTTTGGGTCCCAATCCCAAAAACGACCCCAGCTATTGAGAGCCCATACGCCTCCCAACACCGTGCCCACAATTAGTAAGCCTGTGCCGATATACATCATTTGGAGCATTATTTTAAAAAGAGTATCTTGAGGCCATACAAAATAGATGTGTCCCATGAGACCTGCTAAAAAGAATACACCGTAGCTCCCCACCACCATGAGTACGTGGGAAAAAAGCCAATAGCCGGAGTCGAGCACGGCTTGGACGTTTTCAAATTGTTGATGGAGAGGATAAAAGAGTAATAAAAGAGCGCTTACTATACTAGCACCACAAATGAGGTAGCGATAGCGGAAAAAAGGAAGCGACGAGAGGACCGTGATCCAGGGTACATACAGTACCGTTTCCATCATATTTGAGACAGGGGGGCGTCCTAAAATATAGATGCGTGCAAGCAACAAGAGAGAGTGGAGGCTAAAGGCTATAAAGATGAGAGGGGAGCGCCATAATGTGCAGAGATAGAGCAAAATGAGGATTAGAGTAAGAGGAAGCTTATAGAGCATGCTTTCTAGATGAAGCTTAAAGTAAGAGGGGTAAAAAAGAGTTCGATTTTGTGCTTTCAAATAAGGGGTGCCTATCAACGACTCGTAAGGCACCCCTTTGCCCTCTTGTGCCCATTTTCCCTCTTTGAACGGGACGGTATATGCCATTGCCCTCTCTTTTGGAGGTACGGTATCCAAAGGGCGAATGCGGCCCTGATATAGAGCTGGAGTTATTGTAAGTAATAGTATACACAGAAAGTTATGCATAAGCCTTCCTTAAGTAGAGCAAAACGATTCCCAAAGCGAGAAGTACTCCACCCGGATAGGTGAGATAATACTTCCCAGGATCTCGATTCACAACGATTTGTACGCGCGGTGCCGAAAAGGGGGTGGGAGTCCACAGATTGGACATATAGAAACGGTAATGCTTTTTTGTTTCATAAACATGATTCATGCTGATCGTAGAAAATGTCTCCTCGATTTCCACATCACTCTCATAGCTCATAGGTTGATTGGTTTGGGGATAACAGATTTCCCGCGCTTGGTGGAGGCGGAGCGTGTGAGGGATTGTTTTAGAACGGGATTGAAAGCGGATCAGATAGTGGCCATCTGCTATAGGCCATTTGAAATGAGAGGCGTAAGGGTCGTATGTAAGTTGGACGATCTCGCTTTTTCCTCCGTATGTAACAAGAAGGCGGATAGAGGGTTTGAGCTCCTCTTTCTTATGAAGAGCTTTCTCTACGACAGAGGTGCGTTGGATGGGAGTGATCAATTCGAGTTGTGGAAAAGAGGGTGGAAGCTGGGCAAAATAGCCATATCCTCGATATCCTTTATCAAAGATCATCACCATGTCATCTTTTAGCTCTTTCGCATACTGCTCACCCTTTCCATTGACTGCCCAAAGATAGAGAGCCTCTTTTTTATTGATAATCTGAGTTTGGTTTTTTACTATCTCATCTTCAGGAACGTTACTTTTATTTTTTGAGTCAGAGGAAGACAACCCAGAACTCACGTTAATAAAAACAATAGAGTTACGCTGATTGGCTAACTTCTCGCTCACCTCTTCCAAAGAGCTGCTCCGGAGAGCCCAAATAGTATAGTCGGGACTCTTCAAAACGGGACGAGTTGTATCTTGTATGGGGAGAGGGGGGAATCCTATGAGATGAAGAGCGTTGTCATATATCCATCCTTTTAATTCCTCTCTCGCGTGAGGAGTCCAATCTAGCAACGTGAGCTCTAATCCTTCGAAAGGAGTAGAGATACTCCCTTTTTGTCTTTGCTCTATTGGCACCACGACTCCTTGTGCGCGATTCTCAATATAGAGAGCATGCGTATGTGGCAGAAAAACACGATCCATCGCCATCCCCTCACAAATCCCCATTACCCCTTGCAGACCGAAGAGATTTTTGACCAAAGCTCCGGCTAAGAGCATAAGAAGTCCTAAGTGAGTGATAAGAAAAGGGATATGTCGGACACGGAAAGGGTATCTTCGCAAAGCGGCGAAAAGGATGTTGAGAAAGTAGAGCCATAAAAGGGAAGTGAAGAGTGGATTGTGATATGTGAAGTGACTGGCAAAAAGGTGTGAATCGCTCCAGCTTTCCAAAATTGTCCCCAAAATCACAAACAGTAGGGTAGAAAGAATCAAAGTCACAGCAAAATAGACACTTCCCAGATAGTGGAAAAGAGACTTCATAATTTAGCAGGGATTGCTTGATAGAGCTCGAAGCTCTGAATGAAAAGGTCGATTTCTTGCTGCTTTTCTCGGCACAGATCGGCAGGTCCCATCACTTTGATCGTAAAGCAGGCTCTCATTTGTTTAAAAAAAGCGCACTCCTCCTCTGTTCGCCCTAAAAATGCAAGTACTTGATATAATTCAGGATCAAGATGGAAAGACCACGCTCTTATCATTTCGTCCCCCTTTTCTCCTGCGAAGTAAAGGCCAGTAAACCCTCCTTGGTGCACAGGTTCAATTTTCACTTGAGTTTTGGGTTTTACTGCCTCGTCTTCAGTCAGCTTACTTGCATTTCTTGTGCTTTTCTGAATCGGAAGGGGCTTGTGGCCATTCTCATCGTCAGAAAATCCCAAGATTTGCTGCGTCAACTCCTCTGAATCAGAGGAAGGTACCCCAACACTCAGGTTTCTAGGCTCTATGCAATTCAACTGCTTTTGCCACCGCTCCACCTGTAAAAGGGGGGGAATGCGCTCTTCTATCTCATTAGAAGGGAAAGAGTGGACGGTCACATGAATTTTGTCCGCAATGAGATACTCGCAATTAGGCTTAGTTGTGTCGAAAAGTGTTGGCTTCTCTTCGAATAGGCGGGCCCAAGTTGTCGGTACTTTAACTCGATAGACAGGACGGCGTAATATTTTGCCATTTGGAAGCTGTTCTTCACGTCCTAACACCGGGTGCCATGTATATGGGGGGGTTATATCGGGAGATTTCTTACAACCTACTAAAAGGAAAAGAAGAAGGAGGTATCGTTTCATTGGTAACCTGAGTTTTGGGTTGTTCCCACTCGTAATCCGAGGCGGTTGCTGCGATGCTCTTGCAATTTTT
>JBJXGG010000062.1:0-5468 GCA_046153495.1 Chlamydiales bacterium | reverse complement strand
TCACATCGAACCCTTCAAAGGAGAGTTTGTCAAAAGGAATAAAGGAGGGCTCCCCCTCTTCTACTATCTCACCACCCTCCCTTCTCTGCCGCAATACATATGCTCCTTGGATCCTCGCGTCCATGACAGATGCAAAATATTTAGCATCAGCGATAAAACTAGAAAGGGAACCGATTCCGATCAAAGGGAGAGAGGCGCCAAAACTCAACCCTTCCGCTACTGCGATTCCGACCCGGATCCCGGTCAAAAGACCCGGTCCTTGCGTCGCGCCTACGTAATCGAGATCTTGCGGACGCAGCTTAAGTTCCTGAAAACCAGCTTCTAAATAAGTTATCAACACTCTAGAGCTCTGATAACCAACAGGTAAGGAAATTTTTTTTAATACTCGCTCTTTTTCTATAAATAGAATGATTGATTTTTCAGTACTTGTGTCTATCACAACTGCTTTCATACACAAATAATGGCTATTGTTTAGAAATAAAAATAAAGTATATGTTATTCTTAGGATTAAATAAAAGGGAATTTCTCCTACTTGCAACATTTGGGGCCCTTTTGCTAGACTGCTCGGGTTGAGATACACTGAAGATTGGGCAAGAGCGCTATTCAGGAGATACTGAGGACTGGGATTGGAAAAAGAACCATCAAAAAAAATGCAGCAGGCCATAGAGGCTCTCACAGAACAAGCTCTGGAAGAGTCTATTGAAGACGAGGTAATGAAGACGGAGAGCACTCCTTTACCTTCTGAACTTTATATACTTCCATTAAACAGACGTCCATTTTTTCCTGGTATGGCAGCACCTATATTGATTGAACCGGGTCCCTTCTATGAAGTGTTAAAAATGGTGGCCAAGCAGGACCAGAAATTCATCGCTCTTGTTTTGACGAAGAAGGAGGATGCGAGCATCTACAAGGTGGGCTTTCCTGGCCTCTATAAGATGGGTGTGGTCGCTCGTATTTTACGTATTATCCCGATTGAATCGGGCGGAGCCCAAGTGGTGCTCAATATGGAAGAGCGTGTCGAGATTGTGAAACCTATACGAGCAAAACATCTCCGTGCACATGTATGCTATCACAAAGATCCCCGCAAAATCTCAGAAGAGCTTAAGGCCTACTCCATCAACATTATTTCGGTGATCAAAGATCTGCTCAAACTCAATCCTCTTTTCAAAGAAGAATTGCAGATCTTTTTGGGGCATTCCGATTTCACCGAACCTGGCAAATTAGCTGATTTTGCCGTCGCTCTGACAACCGCTTCACGCGAAGAGTTGCAAGAGGTATTGGAAGCGGTTGACATGCGAGATCGGATCACAAAGGCGCTCAACTTATTAACGAAAGAGCTTGATTTGAGCAGACTACAGAGTAGCATCAATCAGAAAATCGAAGCGACGATCACAAAGAGCCAAAAGGAGTATTTTCTTCGAGAGCAGCTGAAGACAATTAAAAAAGAGCTTGGCATTGAGAAAGAAGAGAAATCGATCGACATTGAGAAATTCGAACAACGCCTCAAGAAGAGGAAAACTCCCGATAATGTTATGGATACCATTCAAGATGAGATGGATAAGCTCTCATCCCTCGAATCGATGTCAGCCGAATATTCAGTCTGCCGCAACTATCTAGATTGGCTCACCATTATTCCTTGGGGTCTTTTCAGCAAAGAGAGACACGATTTAGAAAAAGCAGAAGCGATTTTGCACAAAGATCATTATGGTCTCGAGGAAATCAAAGAGCGCATCCTCGAGCTGATCAGTGTCGGCAAACTCACCGGAGGACTCAAGGGAAGCATTATCTGTCTTGTCGGTCCGCCAGGCGTGGGAAAGACGAGTGTGGGGAAAAGTATCGCACGCGCTCTCAATAGGGAATTCTTCCGTTTTTCCGTCGGTGGGATGCGCGATGAAGCGGAAATTAAAGGGCATAGACGCACCTATGTAGGCGCCATGCCGGGTAAGCTTGTGCAAGCTCTCAAACAATGCCAAACAATGAACCCCGTCATCATGATAGATGAGGTCGACAAAATGGGGGTAAGCTACCAGGGAGATCCAGGAGCAGCTCTATTGGAAGTGCTTGACCCCGAGCAAAATAGAGAC
This sequence comes from Chlamydiales bacterium, assembly GCA_046153495.1. Taxonomy (GTDB): domain Bacteria; phylum Chlamydiota; class Chlamydiia; order Chlamydiales; family JAAKFR01; genus JBJXGG01. The sequence continues at coordinate 3,384 of JBJXGG010000062.1, read as the reverse complement.
TTTTTAGACCACTATCTCGATGTGCGCGTTGATCTTTCCGATGTACTCTTTATCGTCACGGCCAACATGCTCGATACGATTCCTGAACCCTTGATCGACCGGATGGAAGTGCTTCGTCTCTCAGGTTACATTATGGAAGAGAAGGTTGAGATTGCAAAAAAATATCTTATCCCACGCAACCGCAAAGCGATGGGACTAAAAGCGTCGAATGTAACTTTCTCTACAGAGGCTTTGCGGGAAATCATCAACGGCTATGCACGCGAAGCAGGCGTCAGAAGTTTGGAAAACAATATTAAAAAAGTGCTGCGCAAAGTCGCGATGAAGCTTGTCCAAGGCAAGGATAAAAAGAAGCGAAAAAAGATTAGCCAATGGTCTATCACTAAGAATTCTCTTAGCGAATTTTTGGGTAAATCCATTTTTGCATCAGACAGATTTTATGAAAAAACACCTGTCGGTGTAGCGACTGGATTGGCTTGGACATCTATGGGGGGAGCTACCCTCTATATCGAAGCAATCAAAGTAGCTGGAGAGCGCACTGAGATGAAGTTGACTGGACAAGCAGGCGATGTGATGAAGGAATCCTCTCAAATAGCTTGGAGCTATCTACATAGCGCCATGCATAAATTTGCTCCGGGCCATACATTTTTCGAACTCTCTCAAGTACATATCCATATCCCAGAAGGAGCTACGCCAAAAGATGGTCCTTCCGCAGGAATCACCATGGTCACCGCGCTTCTCTCTCTTCTATTAGGGGTCCCCGTGCTCGACGACCTGGGCATGACAGGGGAGCTGACGTTAACGGGACGTATTTTAGGGGTCGGCGGCATCAGGGAAAAACTGATTGCAGCACGACGCTCTAAACTCACTCGCTTGATTTTTCCCAAAGAAAATGCGCGAGATTATGAAGAGTTACCCAGCTATTTGAAAGAAGGCATTGAAGTCCATTTTGTGGAAGAATATGACGAAGTCTATCATATCGCCTTCCCTGAAGGATCCTCATGAACTCATGGCAACGTGAAGCACAAAAAAAATTTATTCCCCCTGAAAAACTAGAAGGATGTATTCAACATCTTCGCGCTCAGGGAAAAACGATTGCCTCTCTCAATGGTTCGTTTGATTTGTTGCATGCGGGCCACCTCTATATGATCTTTGAAGCCTCTAAAGTGGCAGATATCTTGCTTATTGCTGTAAATAGCGATGCCTCTGTGAAAAAATACAAAGGAACAACGCGCCCTATCATCTCGTTGCCCCAACGTTTAGAGATGCTTGCCGCTTTGAGTTTTGTTGATTATCTCACATGGTTTGATGAGGAAGACCCCAGAAGCATCCTACAAGTCATACGCCCCGACATACATGTAAACGGCGAGGAGTATGGAAAAGACTGCATCGAGGCAGATGTTGTCAAGCGAGTAGGGGGGAAGCTTCATCTTGTGAATCGTATTCCAGGATTGGCTACCTCTGAGGTGATTGAAAAGATACTAAATTTATGCGTTTGATTTGCACGATTGTTCCTGAAAAGAGCCAAGAAAACCCTTTTGAGTTTTCTTACTACTTGGTAAGCCAAGGTATTGCGAATGAGTGTGAAGAATCCCAGAATCAATATCTCATCTGGGTTGTCGATGAAGATCAGGTCGATACTGCTCTTGCCCAATACAAAGAATACCAAAACAATCCGAAGCATCCGAAATATAGCACCCATTTCGAAGAGGTGATGCAACAAAAAGCACGAGAGGCACAAAAAGAGCAGCCAGAAGAGGACTCCGCTTTGGGAGAGGAGCAGCAAGAGCTAAACGAGAGCTCCAGAGCTCCACGCCGCCGTTTCCTCTCTTCCTCTCCTTACGGTGTGGTCTCTATTTTAATAATTTGTTCCGCTATTTTCCTGTTCATCTGGGCTCAAGTACAAAGAGAAGCGGTTATCCCTCCCAAGATTCCTGGCGTGATCCAAGCTCCCATGCTTGCTCCCTTGGAGCAGAAGCTGGTCTATGACTACCCCTCCTATTTTTCTATGCGTGACAAACTGCTTGGAATATACACTATAAAAGATATCGAACAAAAAATCCCCCCTTCACCCCAAGCAACCTCTCTTATCCAAGAGCTGCGGAAAATTCCCGCATGGATGGGATTTTATGACCGATTCGTTTTATATATGCGGAACAAAGAGTTTAGTATCAGCTACGATGGCCCGATGTTCGAAGATATCCGACAAGGGGAGGTCTGGCGAACCTTCACTCCCGCTCTTCTCCACTTCGATTTTCTCCATATTTTTTTCAACATATTGTGGTTCATTATTTTGGGAAACCAAATCGAACACCGCCTGGGCTCTTTCCGCTATCTCGGGCTCATCCTTGTATTGGGTATTTTTTCGAATACTGGACAATACTTGATGAGCGGCCCTTTCTTTATGGGACTCTCGGGGATCGTGTGCGGAATGGCCTCTTTCATTTGGGCTAGACAACAGATAGCGCCATGGGAGGGGTATCTACTACACAGATTCACTTTGATCTTTTTGGGAATCTTTGTGATCGGCATGTTTTTTCTACAGCTTGCCTTCTTCTTTATGCAGATTTTCGGCTCATTTGAAGTCTCGATTGGCATCGCCAATACAGCCCACCTTGTGGGTGCAGGGGTTGGCTATAGCATGGGACGGCTGCGCCGCCTCTTTGCCATCCGCCAATCGATCAAAAATTAGCTCTGGGAATGGCATTGATCGACTATAACAAATATAAAAAATTTTTCGCACAAAAATAACCTTTGAGTATTTATCATTTAAGCAATGTGATAGACTGCCTAGCATGGGTTGTTTTAGTTCAATAAGAGCTTGCTGTTGTGCTATACCTAATTGCTGCCGTTCGACGGGTAGCTGTTTAAAAGAAAATCTTTGTAGTTGTTGGATAACACCAGATGCACGGATCGCTGATGGAGCGAATAAGCCTCTCGTAAAAAAACTGGATTTGGCACAGCGGATCAATACGGTCGCTTTAGCTCTTTTATTGATTACAGGATTTGCACTACTTTGTTTTGGCATGAAGAGCCCAACGAAACTCCCGCATCCCCTTCTGGGGCTATTTGTAATGCTAGGAAGCGTTGGAGCATTTGCCATTACGTACTGCGCCATCAACCATATTGCTGAGGCCAAGGGAGTCGATCTCAATCGTGTTCATAAATAATGCGACACCGATAACTAAATTAGCAACGATGCTCATATGTCGATTAAATTGACTCGTACATTGACTCTAAGAGTCAAATCGTTTACTTTATACCATTTATCAGAAATAAAGTTAAAAATTAGGGCCGTATAATGTATCATCTTTGAATGATCGTTTCTCACTCATGTGTAAAAACATGCGTTTCGAAACGATCATTCAAATCTGTCGCATTCTCCAA
>JBJXGG010000053.1:0-6805 GCA_046153495.1 Chlamydiales bacterium | reverse complement strand
ATCAAGTTAAAGAGTTGGGTTGGATAATGCGACAGATTGGAATGATCGTTTCGAAACGCATGTTTTTACACATGAGTGAGAAACGATCATTCAAATGATGATATATTATACGGCCCTAATTTTTAACTTTATTTCTGATAAATGTATTAAAAGCTCTTTCAGCATCCTCTTTGCGAACAATGATTTCTATTCCTAGGGTCGCTGTAAAATAAGATAAAGAACCACCCGCATTGTCAGATTTTAGAAAACTGATGATCCCTTCGGCCTCCAGCTGTGATTTGATGAGCTCAGCTTCTATTGAATCGTATACTTTATGAATACTGACCAGGTTACTTTCATGTTTCATAATGATCCCGTTATAGCTTGCCAAGAAGTTTCATAGTAACTCACCTTATACCATAGGGATAAACATTGCAATTGTCATACGTCGCCTTCCATAAAAGGGTGTTTCGAGGTATTGCTCGTCAATCGCACGCATGAGCAAGAGGTCTTCTTCAGTAGGTTTGCGAGGATCATAGTATATTCCTGACCGGCTAATTCCAAGGAGCTCACATTGTTTTACGAGAGAAAATCGCTCGCTGTCTTCAATGAGAGCTCTTCGTTGATTCAGCTCAAAGCTCCTATATCTGCAACGAATGGTGCGCAAATATAGCCGGGTCCATAACAATGGGCTCTAGAAAGGCTTGAGCCGTATGCGGGGAAACTCGCACGTACGGTTCTTAGAGGAGCTGACCGCATTACTGCGGTCAGGCTTACTCGATGCGAACAAATTACGGGTGCGTGGGGCTACCAAAGTAGCCTGCCATCCGATTTTTGGCGTGTTGGTTCTAGCTGCGGATCAGTTGATGCAGTTGGTCACGTAGACGGATGTAACAATCCGTCAATAAAAAGTTCAAAATGGGTAGAGGCGCGCAAGTGCTTGCCCTAAAAAAATCCCTCCCCATGAATTCTCTGAGAACACCACCTATCAGGTACCCTTTTTTTGGCGGACAAAGAGCTCTGCAAACGCAAAGCAGGCGAGGACGATGAAAATCAGGTAAACGTAGCCGGGAAATACGAAACCTAAGGTTAGGCCTATCAAGGCTAGAAACTGGGCAACGGTTATGATCTTACCCCATAAAAGAGCTTCACAACGATATCCTCTGAATTTGCCTATGATAAGGAGATAGATCGCAAAGCAGATTAGTGAGACGTCTCGCGAAATAAGGGCTCCAAATTCCCAGCCAGCTAGACGATGCTCTAAAAGAAGTATCACTCCGACGAAAAAAACATAGAATTTGTCCATAATAGGGTCCAGAAGAGTCCCTACATAGGTGGTGTGGCCCGTTTTGCGCGCTAGATAACCGTCAAAAAAATCGCTGAGCATAGCCATAAGGATCGAAAGAAGACGGAGATAGACATTCTCTGATAAAAAAAGAAGGGCTAACCCGGCACGAGAAAGCGATAGTAAATTCGAAAAATTCAACATCTATTTGTTAACAGTCTCTGTTTTACCTTTTTTATAGCAAACAAGTCCGATTAGAGCGATGACAAATGCTCCAAAAATCCCTATATTTATTATTTTTAGAAGATGAGAGCAGTTCCTTCCGCAGTAATAGGAGAGAAGAAATAGGGTAGTATTGGAAAGAAAACAGGCTATTCCATCCGCTATTAAAAATTTCATTAGCGGCATCCTGCCAATTCCTGCGGTCACAAAGAGGCAGTTGCGAACACCGAATGGGATAAAACGGCCAATTAATAAGGTGAGAACGCCATGTTTTTTATAATAAGACTCAATTTGGTCTACCCGTTTCTTCTTGAAAAATCGAGAAAACCACTTGCCATTCATTAGGCTAGGACCAAGTAACCGGCCTGTAAAATAGACAACCCAATCTGAAACATAGGCACCAAGAAAGACAGCCGCGAATAATTTCCAAGTATTCTCCGGAACTATGGAACTCGCTAAAACTCCGCTAAATACAATAAGGAGATCTTCACTGATAGGAATGTTGAGGCCAGCGAGCATAAAAAGACCAAAAATCACCCAATGTGCTAAGTGCGCATGCGTAAAAATAAAATATTCCATAGTTAATTCATTTTAACACAAATCCAATAAAAATAGAAAATTATTTCAAAATTCATAGGTAACTATTCAGGTAGGTTAGTGTGAACTTAAAAGCTTGATTCTTAGGTGCAGATTTTTTCCAAAAATGCGAGCTCATAGCCGAAAAGGCGCTATTAGCGAGCATTTTTGGCAAAACAGATGCCCTAAGAATCTGATTTTAAGCCACAATGCCTACCGGAATAGTTACATTCATAGTATTGGCATGGAACTTGTTAACTATATAGTGTATGTTAGCGCGTTACGTTCTTCCAGCTTTAGCGGCTTTGGGGGTACTTCTCGGTATTGTTGCTGTGATTCTAAGCGAAAGGACTCCTCCTACTCCGCCTATACCTTATCTCCCTCCTCATCCCCCTTTTACATATTTCATCGCTGCCTCTGGCATGGTAGAGGCGGCCTCAGAAGATATTGCTATTGGCTCCCCCCTCACAGAAATTGTGGAAGAGGTCTTTGTTGAGCCTGGTGATTTTGTGGCCAAGGGAGCTCCCCTTTTCCGCTTAAAAAATATTGTTACTCGCTCGAGGCTGCAGGCTGCTGAAGACGCTTTAGCTGTGGTACAAGCTAAATATCAAAAAACTATTGATCTTCCCAGGCCTGAAGATATTCCTATTCAAGAATCTATCATTTCTTATCGACAGGCTGACTATCTGGCTCAACAATCCAAATTTGAACTGATTGAAAACCTTTCGAATCCCAAAGCTATCAGCCGGGATGAATACAATCAGCGGAAATACAACACTATCAAAGCAAAATATCAACTCGCTGAAGCTAAAGAGGAGCTGGACCGAATGCTAGCAGGTGCCTGGATCCGAGATGTAGAAATTGCTAGAGCAGAAGTAAAAGAGGCTCGTTCGAATGTCGAGACAGTGCGATATGAAGTGGAAAACAGCACGATACGGGCTCCTTTTTCGGGTGTAGTGATGCGGGTGGATATCCATGAAGGGGAATTAGCTATAGCCGGAGAGACGATAAAGTCTCCTATGATTTTTGGAGTGATCGACCCACTACATGTGCGTGTTGATGTGGATGAAGAGGAGATATGGCGGATCATCAGAGGAGCTCCTGCAGTAGGGTTCGTACGGGGAAACAGCAATATCCATGTCCCTCTCGAATTCATTCGTATCGATCCTTATCTCGTTCCTAAACGGGCTCTTACTGGCGTAACCAGTGAGCTTGTCGATACTAGGGTATTGCAGATTATCTACCGCTTTAAACGAGAAGATCTCCCTATCTATCCCGGTCAGTTACTCAATGTCTATCTCGAGGCCAAGCCCGGACTGGAGGTGCCGTGAAGCGGATTGCTCTTGCTCTCTTAGTTTTGGTGGGTTGCTCTCCTTGTCTAGAAACAAACCTCCCAATGCCCGAAAATTTTACTGAAAAGAATCGTGCAGAGAAGTTGCAAGGAGAGATGGTCTCTCTAGCTACTTGGTGGGAACAATTCGAGGATCCATTACTCAATCAATTGATAATGAAAGCATTACATAAAAACTACGATTTGCGATTAGCGCGAGAAAGAATATGCCAGTCTCGAGCTCAGTTTGGTGTGGAGTTCTCCCGACTTTTACCTCAACTCGATGCTGACTTAAGTTTTTCTCGGGAAAAAAATTCGGAGACAGAAGGAGATTCTCCTTTTTTAGGCGGGAGATTTGAGAACTTTTATCGAGTCGGTTTTGATGCACTTTGGGAGATCGACATTTTCGGAAAAAATCTCGACCGCGCACGAGCCGCTCGTTTCAATGTCATCGCTCAACAAGAGAGGGCGCGAGATGTGAACCTCTCCGTAACCAGCGAAGTGGCGATCAACTATTTTTTGATCCGCAACCTTCAGGATCGTATTCACATCACTCTGCATCATATCCGTTCTGCCGAAGAGCTTGTTGAGACGACGAAAGTGAGGAATGAAGTAGGCATAGTCTCTGAACTGGACGTTTTTACTGCCAGAGCACTACAAGATACGCGTCTAGCAGATTTAGCAGATCTTGAAAGCCGCTTACAACAAACTATTTATGCTATTGCCGTTTTGTTAGGGGATATCCCTGAATCTATCCAATACAATTTTGATGCGCCCAGAGAAAAAAGAATAGTTTCAGCCGAAATTCCTATCGGAATTCCTTCTGAATTACTCTGTCGGAGAGGAGATGTGCGAGAAGCCGAGTATAACATGCTTGCCTCAGGCGCAACCGTTAGCGCAGCGAGAAAAGAGTTTTTTCCCACTCTCTCTTTTGCAGGGCTCTATAAATATTCTACCAGCTTTTTCAAAGAGTGGTTCAAAGCCCCTAGTTGCTTTTGGAGAATTAGGCCTTTTCTAGAGTTACCAGTATTTCATGGCGGAGAGATTTTATCCAAAGTGCATATTGCCACTTCCGAGCAGCGGCAAGCTACTTTGGAATACGAGAAGACGGTGATCAATGCACTACAAGAGGTCGAAACGAGTTTAGTAGCCTATTTTCAGGAGAAGGTCCGCATAGAAAATCTGATAAATCAGGTGGAGAATTACCGAGAAGCAAAAGCCTCAGCCAATGATCTCTATTCAGCTGGTCTAGTGGATTTTCTTTTTGTTTTCGAGATAGAGAAAAATCTCTATAGCTCAGAGATGGCTGCATCGCAAAGTGAAGAACTTCTACGGGCAAAACTTGTGAATATCTACAAAGCTCTCGGAGGAGGTTGGGAATGCTCATCTTCGCTCTAAAAATGATGGTGGGCGATCGTGCAAAATTCATTGGGATTGTCATCGGCCTTACCTTCGCAACATTTATTATCACTCAGCAAGCGGGGATTTTTACTGGATTGATGCAACGCACTTATGGATTTATTACTGATACCTCGCAACCAAACATTTGGGTCATGGATAAACAAGTACTTTACGTCGATGATGTAAAACCGATGAAAGAGACCAAACTCTATCAGGTGCGGAGCATCGAGGGGGTTGCATGGGCTGTACCGATGTTTAAGGGGGCATTATATTCTCGTCTCCCTTCTGGAAATTTCCAAACATGCAACGTGATTGGGATAGATGATGCTACGCTCATCGGGGGCCCTCCTCGTATGTTGGAGGGAAAAATCGAGAATCTGCGCAATCCTGATGCCGTCATCGTAAATGATGTGGGGACAAATGGCAAGCTGGCTGCAGCACGTCGACCTGGTGGACCTATCCTTCCCTTGGGCATCGGGGAGACCTTTGAAATCAATGACCTCAGAGCAAGCGTCCAAGGGATTTGCTCTACGTCTCGTACATTTGATTCATTGCCAGTAATTTACACTTTATACGAACGTGCCTTGCACTTCACCCCTACCGAACGCAATCTGATGTCATTTATCTTGGTACGTTCTGAAGAAAACCAAAACACAGCCCAGCTTTGTCGCAGAATTGCGCATATCACAGGCCTTGCAGCCTATACGGATAAGGAATTCAAAAAACTGACGATCAAATACTATCTGCTCCATACGGGAATCCCTATCAATTTTGGCGTAGCCGTTTTTCTAGGATTTATTATTGGAACCGCGATTGCAGGACAGACATTTTATAATTTTACTCATGATAATCTACGCTATTTTGCTACCTATAAAGCAATGGGGGCGACCCATAAGGTTTTGATCCGGATGGTGCTCGTACAAGGTTTGATGACAGCTGCTTTGGGATGGGGATTAGGTATCGGTTTGACCGCTCTGTTTGGTTTCTCCTCTGGAGGCACTGAGCTCTCCTACACTCTGCCGTGGTGGCTGCTTTTAGCAAGCGGCCTCTCTATTTTATCGATTACTTTACTTGCCGCTTTGATCAGCATTTATAAAATCCTACACCTGCAACCCTCCATTGTATTTCAATCATGAAAAAAGCTGTTGTTTGCCAAGATCTGAAAAAAAGCTATGGAAGCGGGGAAACAAGCGTAAAGGCTCTACGAGGCATCTCTTTTACTTCTGAAGTCGGAGAGTTGTTAATGCTCGTAGGCCCTTCTGGATGTGGCAAGACAACTCTACTATCCATCATCAGTAGCATTTTAGATCAAGACTCAGGGCAGTGCCTGATTTTCGGCAAAAATCTCAATGCCATGAAAAATGATAAACGAACCGAGTACCGAGGCAAACATATTGGCTTTATTTTTCAACAATTCAACCTGATCCCTTCTCTAACTGCCTTGGAAAATACTGCTATTCCTCTTATTATCAATGGTGAAAATAAAGAACAGGCTTTTGCCCTCGCAGCAGAACTGTTAGACTGTGTGGGACTAAAAAACCGCATGTACGCCTTTCCCAGGGAGATGTCAGGTGGGGAGCAACAAAGAGTCGCTATCTGCCGTGGCTGTATCCACTCTCCCGAGGTGATCGTTTGTGATGAGCCGACAAGCGCCCTCGACCATGCCACAGGAATGCGAGTGATGGAACTTTTTCGGGAAATCGCTCTCACAAAAGAGAGTTCTTTGATCATCGTAACCCATGACTCGAGAATTCTTCACTTTGCCGATAAAATTCTTGAGATGGAAGATGGAAAGATTATCAGCCAAAGCACGAACGGTCTTGCTAAATAAAAACCCTTCGTTGTACACCTATATCAATGAAACTAGAACACGAATCCATTTTTTTACACTCTCTTCGTGCCTTTTTTGTCTCTCTCTTCGGAGTAATTGGTGTGATGGTCGGATTGGGATTGGTCGGATTGCTCTTCGTAGGCGTGTTTTCTTCCTCCGATGAGAACAATCTCCCCTCCAA
>JBJXGG010000177.1:0-12351 GCA_046153495.1 Chlamydiales bacterium | reverse complement strand
TCACTCACCTGCTATGTCAATTCGTCAAGTCATAAGACTTTCTCCGGTTGATTTATTCCACTTGACCGTTTGATTCTGTTCGATATTTCGGTCTTTAAAAATTTTAAGACCCACCTGCTATTCGTGGTCACACCCGTAAGTGCGCGCACAAGTTGTTTGTTCGAACATTAAAAAGGGAGCGCCCTAAACTTACGCACGCGGTCTATTTACATAGCCGCAAGGTCATTTTACAAGGTCACTCCAGACTCATCAAATCGGTTTTGCAAAATTTTGCTTTAACCTTCTAGTTTATTTACTTCAGCTTGTTATTTCTCAGTTTAATTTTTTAGTCTTTAGATCCCATAAAGAGCTTTCATACATTTTTCCCTTCAAAAGCAGGGCGGAATAAATTGCGCTTCGCAATTTATGACGTTAGTCAGCTCAAGTTAATTCGGAATCAGAGCTTCCCTCTCGTCGGTATTTTGCTGAGTTTTAATTTGATACAGTTCGCCAGTTCTAAAGCATGCATGGATCCGCCCCATTAACCGCCTTGCCACCCCTATAATCGCTTTTTTCTTTCCAATCTTTACTGAAAGTCGCCGAAAGATCTCTTCAAGAGAACTGTCACAGCGGATAGCCCTCCAGGCTGCCTGAACTAATATTTTCCGCAAAATAGGCTTGCCATGCCGAGTAATGTGGCCTTGTCTAGTCTGTTCTCCAGCGGTGTGTAAAGTTGATCAATATCGTCTTATAACCCATATCCGCTTTCCCTTTCGTGTGAGCAGGGGGCCAGCCATTTTCTTGGGCGATTTTATAGTACTCTGCCTTATGACGTTTCATAAACCTGAGAAAAGTATGCAGTTCTTTTTCAGCAGCTTGTAATAGTTTAGGATCGGATGGATTATTTTCGAAGTTTACTAAACAATTGATACAAGGCTGAACTGCATGAGTGAGAGCATTAACAAAAGCCTGCTCCGGATCTGTTCGGATAGGAGTATCTCCTATTCTCCCCGATTGAGGTTGTTGAGGTACGCCCCCTAATCCTGAAATTCCCATAATTTATCCTCTATAGTATTTGCAATTTACAAAACCTTTGACCATTCCCTTTATCGAGAAACCTCAAGATCTGTTGCACAAACTCCTCTGAATTTGAGGAAGACAACGCAAGACTGAGGATTCTATGCTTATGGCGCATGGCCGCCACCGCCACCTCCAGGATCATCTGAAGGATGATGTACTTGTGTTCCATTAGGCAGGTAACAGACCATACGGAATATATCGAGTGGAAAATTTATTAGATTATCGGCCATATCCGTCGTTGGAGGCTTAGCCGCTTCAAACTGTGCAATGTGGTGTTTAAAGTTGGTCAATATGGTGTTATAACCCATATCTGAGCCCCCTTTCGTGTGAGCAGGGGGCCAACCATTTTCCTGGGCCATTTTAGAGTATTCTGCCTTGTGATTTTTCATAAACCTGAGAAAAGTATGCATTTCTTTTTCAGCAGCTTGTAATAGTTTAGGATCGGACGGATTCTTTTCCCAGTTTAATAAACGATTTATAAGAGTATCGGATGCTTTATCGAGAGCATCAACAAAAGCCTGCTCCGGATCTGTTGAGGGAGGAGCATCTCCTACTCTCCCCGATTGAGGTTGTTGAGGTACGCCCCCTAATCCTGAAATTCCCATAATTTACCCGCTTTGTTATTAATAAAAACAATTTTACTATATCCAGATTATAAAGTATTTATTTTATTTTTTAAAACAAAAAAACTTTTGTTTTTTTATTCAAATTAGCAGGTTGATTGGTCCATTGACAAAAATAGAGGGGGTGTCTTAAAATTTTCTTCTAAAACACAATGAAACTTAGGAGCCATTATGGAAAAAATCAGGCCTTTAGGGAACCGACTGCTGGTAAAGCGAAATAAAGCTGAGGGGAGAAAGGGAGGGATCATTTTACCCGATTCAGCCCAAGAAAAGCCGAAAGAGGGAGAAGTAATTGCCGCGGGACCTGGAAAATATGACGACTCTGGCGTTCTAGGGTTTATGACGGTTAAAGTAGGGGACAAGGTTCTTTTCTCCTCCTATGCAGGAACAGAAGTAAAACAGGGTGAGGAAGAGTACTTGATCCTCTCAGAAGAAGATATATTAGGAGTGTGGAACTAATGGCTAAGTTATTCAAATTCAACGATGAAGCGCTGAAATCCATCCAGACAGGAATTCGAAAGTTGGCGCGCGCAGTAATTGTGACTCTCGGACCTAAAGGCCGTAACGTAGTGATTAAGAAAAAATTCGGGCCACCGCTCTCTACCAAAGATGGAGTGACTGTAGCAAAGGAAGTCGTACATAAAGATAAATTCGAAAATATGGGAGCGTCTCTTGTAAAAGAGGTTGCCTCTAAGACTTCGGATGTCGCGGGAGATGGGACGACCACAGCAATTGTTTTAGCTGAATCGATCTTTACTCAGGGAGTAAAAATAGTTTCTGCTGGAGCGAATCCGATGGATGTAAAGCGGGGGATAGATAAAGCGATAGAGTGTTTAACAGAAGCGCTTTCTAAGCTTGCCTCTCCGATTAAGGATCATGACGAAGTCCGTTCTATTGCAACGATTTCTGCCAACAATGACTCTGATATCGGCGAGATTATTGCGAACGCAATGCAAAAAGTAGGGAAAGATGGCATTATCACTGTTGACGAAGCAAAGGGAATTGAGACAGTTCTTGATGTTGTTGAGGGTATGCAATTTAGTAATGGATTCCTGTCGCCCTATTTTATTACCAATCCAGATAATATGAGTGTCGAGTTGGAAAATGCACTTATCTTGCTTGTAAACAAGAAGATATCTACTGTGAAAGAGCTCGTTCCTTTGTTAGAGAAAGTGATGCAAAAAGGGCCACGTCCTTTTCTTGTTATTGCCGAAGATATTGAGGGAGAAGCATTAGCTACTTTGGTTGTGAATAAATTAAAAGGGGGATTGCCTCTTTGCGCGGTGAAGGCTCCTGCCTTTGGAGATCGTAGAAAAGCGATACTAGAAGATATAGCTTGTCTGACCGGCGCAACTGTTGTCTCGGAAGAGATAGGGTTGAACATGGAGGAAGTAGGTCTTGAGGTCTTGGGCTCGGCGAAAAGTATTAAAATCACGAAAGAAGAGACTACCATCGTAGATGGTGCCGGTGATCTGAAGCGGGTGAAAGCACGTGAAGCAGAGATCCGAGGAGAGATTGCACATACCACATCGGACTATGACCGCGAGAAATTCGAGGAACGTTTAGCGAAGCTTGTAGGCGGCGTTGCGGTCATTCGAGTAGGGGCGGCGACTGAGACAGAGATGAAAGAGAAAAAAGCGCGTGTGGAAGATGCTCTACATGCAACAAGAGCGGCCGCACAAGAGGGAATTGTCCCTGGTGGAGGAGTTGCTCTTCTGCGTGTTGTGGATACTCTTGATTCTTTAGCACTGACTGGTGATCAGGCATTTGGCGTGCAGATCGTGAGGATGGCGGTTTTTGCTCCTGCAACGGCTATAGCGGAGAATTGTGGACGTCAGGGAAATCTGATTGCGCAGAAGATCTACGAAGAGAAGAAGAAAAAGAATTGGGGATACAACGGTCTTACGGACGAGTTTATGGATCTCGTAGAGGCTGGAGTGATTGATCCTGTTCTTGTGACAAAGAGTGCTTTGCGGCATGCAGCTTCTGTCTCAGGCTTACTTTTGACAACAGCTTGCATGATAAGTGATAAACCTGAGCCTAAACAGGCGGATGCAGGTGGTGCGCCTATGGGTGGCATGGGTGGCATGGGCGGTATGGGGATGGGCGGTATGCCCGGCATGGGGATGATGTAAGCATGCCCACTTACGATTACACATGCTCAGCCTGTGGATATCAGATGGAGGCTTCTCAGAAAATCACTGAGAAGCCTCTCTTGACTTGTCCTCGGTGTGATAAGGAGGCCCTCAGAAGAGGGGTGGGGGGCGGTTCCGCTCTTTTTCGATTCAAAGGCTCTGGCTTTTATATTACAGACTATCCAAAAGACGGTGTAGAGAAGGGTTCTTGTGAGAACTGTTCTTGTTCTAAAGAGTAACTTATACCCATTCCACCTCAAGTTTGGGATTGCAGCTGCGCCAAAGCCCTGCGGTTTAATGACTCAAATCGATCCACTCTAATAACCTGAGTTTTGGGTTCTTCTCGCTCATCCTCAGAAAACTCCTCTGATTACGAGGAAGAAAAACCCAAAACTCAGGTTAATAAAGACTACAAAGATGAGGGGTTATGCTTTGCGCCAAAACCCTGGGACAAATGCGATGAGCAGCGCGTAGAATTCGAGACGACCTGCGATCATCAGAAAGATAGAAGAGAGCTTTCCAAGCGTGTTGAGGAAAGCAAATGAGTGAGCAGGTCCTCCCGCGCGAAAAGCAAGTCCCACGTTATTAATCATACAGCCAGCCGTGCTTAAAGCGGTTTCGGGATCTATTCCATCGAGAACAAAAGCAAATGTTCCTAATACTGTCAATCCTCCCACAATCATAAAAAAACAGAGGATCGTTGTCGCGGTTCGTGTGTTGATAATTGTCTCACCCAAGCGAAATTCACGCACGGTATCAGGACGGAAAATAGACTCGATTTTGTTGAGAAGGATTTTTATAAAGGTTTGCTCTCTAACTACTTTGATACCGCCTGCCGTTGAACCAGCCATACCACCAACAAAAAAGAGTATCAACATCAATACCTGCACAGAAAATGGCCAAATGTCGTAATCCGCGGTGGCAAATCCCGTTGATGTTTGCGCAGAGATTAACTGGAACGCACTATAGTGGAGTGCTTCTAAAAAGGAGAAGTTACCAGCCCCCTGAGATACCAGGGTGATATCATCTTTGGGCGCGCCAACCAGCTGCCAAGTACCAATGAGTACCGCAGTTAATATGATCAACAGAAATACTTTGAGTTCGGGGTCGTTGAGTCGGGCAAGCTTCCCCCGCATACAGAAAAAGTAGAGAGAGAAGTTGATGCTTCCCAAGATCATAAACACCATCACGATAAAGCTTGTGACACCACTATCATAAGCTGCAATGTTGGCATTTTTGGGACAAAAACCTCCTGTGGATAGAGTAGAAAAGCTCACCGTCATAGCGTCAAAAAGAGAGACGCGTTCGTTCGTAAACATTAGCAATATCGTTTCGAGTGCTATTAGCCCCAGATAGACTTTCCAAAGAAGGCTAGCGGTCTCTTTAATTCGAGGAAAAATGGACTCTTTTGTAGGTCCGGTTACTTCGGTTTGATAGAGAATTTTTCCCCCTACACCGAGGGCTGGAAGAATAGCAACAAATAGAACTACGATACCTCCCCCTCCCAAACACTGCATAAAGCTGCGCCAAAAAATTAACGAAAGAGAGACAGCCTCAATCCCTGTAAGCTGTACCTCGCCATCCTTACCCAAGACAGGTTTGATCGTGCCATAATACGTATACGTTACATCGGAATTAATACAGAAATTGAGAGAGATAGGCACCTCTTCCCCTGTGATGGGGTTATACTCCTTCGCGTGCATGATAGAAGCGCCCGTGGTTGTATAAGCAGAGACTGACTCGAAATAGGCGTCCAATGGATTGGTGAAGGTCTTATTCAAAATGAAAGGGAGGCCGCTGAGAGCAGGGGTGAGAAAGTAGACGATGAGGACGAGCAAAAGTCCCTCTCGGCGATAGAGACGGCCTGTGCTTTTCAATCCAAAAAACCAAAGAAGAAAGCCGATCAGCGCGCATACTAGCATCGTGATTAGAAAAGCCACGGCACTAGGAGGTTGCGGATAGACCCCAGGTCCCACAATCCAATCGCAAAAAATGGCAATGCAAGTCGGGATTGCAAGAGGAATCAAAAGAACCCAGCAATAAAAACCCAATGCTCTGCTTATATCACGCCATAGCATTTCATTTTCTCCGGCTCAAAAAAGCCTCCTCAGATCATCAACATATTTAGGAGCGCTGATCACAATCAATGTGTCTCCAGGGGAAAGCACTCGATTGCCGTCCGCTATGAAGATGCGCCCTCGGCTTTGGATCACGACAAGTAACATCTCATCTGGCAAATGAGGTCCAAGATAACGAATCGGAATACCAGCAATCTTAGAATCCATAGAGACTTTTACTTCCATTACTTCGGCCTGATTATTATACATCGAAACCATGGAGGCTACTGTCTTTTTACGCGCGATGGATAGAATACGGTTTGCCGCATTGACTCGAGGAGAGGCGGCTTGAGAGATCTGAAGCTGAGAAGTGATGGGAAGATATTCTGTTCCCGCTAGACTGATGATCACATTCTCACAACCCACATTGCGTGCAATAGAGCCCGAAAGGAAGTTGGTCGCGTCATCACGAGTACAGGCGACAAAAACATCGTACGCGCCGGCATTTTCTGATTGCAGATAATTATAATCCATACCGTCTCTATGAACAATCGTTGTAGCAGGTAGAGATTCTGCTAAAAAGCGACACTTCGCATAATCGTTCTCTAGAATCACTGTACGTATGTCATATTCACGCAAAGTGCGAGCTAGATGTGTTCCTATAAGTGATCCGCCTACAATCATCGCAGACTTCGGCATACGCATGCTGACGCTAAAAAGACGGTGTAGCGTACGAATTTCCTCAGTAACCCCGATAAAAGTGACCTCATCTCCAGGAAGAACCAAGTCATTTCCATGAGGAAAAATGATCTGCTCTTTGTGCGAAACTACTTTGCCATGAAGTTTATGTTCTGCTTTGCGACGAATCAACCCCACCATCACATCTTTAGGCAGATCTATTTTCGCACGATCGGCTAACCTAATACCCTCTTTGCGCCAGGTGTGAGGAATTTTTAAGGTGCGCATTTGGACATCGCCGTGAGCGAAGTTCTCGATTGCTATCGAACCTGGCATCAGAATCATATTGGCAATAGAGTCGGCAGTGAGTTTCTCAGGGCCAATCAGATGATCCACGCAGAACATCTGCTCAAAGTTTAAACGACTTTGCAAAAAATATTTTACCTTTCGCACACGTGCTATCGTTTGAGGATAGCCCAGTTGTTTGGCGATATTACAAGCGACCAAATTCTTTTCGTCGTCGTTGGTGAGGGCAATGAAAATATCGGGAGAAAAATCCATAAGATCTTCTAGAAGCTCCCAATCCGCACCGTCTCCCACACGCGTAGCAATATCCAAATCTCGTGAGGCTCGCTCTAACTTGTGTGGATCAGTATCGACGAGTATGACGCGATATCCTTCCTGAGAGAAAATCAAAGCCAAATAGCTCCCAATACTACCGGCGCCAATAATCACAATATTCATATCTCTTCCCTCTATAGCAAAGAGATGAAATATTTATCACTATCTTCCAGTAAGACAATACGCAGAAGTTCTTGTTAGACTTGATTTATTACATTTCATATCATAGAATACTCTCGAACTTGAATTTTGTGTTTTACTACCGCGCATTCAGGGATTTTACTCCACCTCTTGCGCTTTTCTGACTTGTAAAGGCTCTCTGGTCGTTTGCTTTGTCAGAAAATCCCAAGATCTGCCGTGTAAAACCGCTCTAAGTCTGAGATAGACAACTCAAAATTCGGGTTCATTTTGCACTGGTAGCTCAGTTGGATAGAGTACCTGGCTACGAACCAGGTGGTCAGAGGTTCGAATCCTCTCCAGTGCATCCATTTAAGCTAACGGAGGAGATTATGACGACTTTAGTGGGGAAAGAGGCTCCCTCTTTTGAGGTAGACGCCGTTGTGAAAAACAGCATACAGAAAAATTTTACTCTCGCTTCCTTGAGAGGTAAGAACGTTGTTCTCTTCTTCTATCCATTGGATTTTACGTTTGTTTGTCCCACAGAACTTCATGCCTTTCAGGAGAAGCTGGGGGATTTCCATGAAAGAAATACTATCGTTGTTGGCTGTTCTGTAGATAGTGTCTATTCTCACATGGCATGGTTGCAAACTCCTAGTTCTAAGGGAGGGGTTGAGGGGATAGAGTATCCCTTGATTTCGGATCTGAAGAAGGAAGTCGCTCGAGGGTACGGTGTTTTAAAGGAAGAGGCAGGTATCGCTTACCGCGGCCTTTTTTTGATCGATAAGGCAGGTATTGTGCGCCACCAGCTCGTGAATGATCTCCCTTTGGGTCGTTCTGTTGATGAAGCTCTGAGGATGGTAGATGCTCTTATCTTTTTTGAGGAAAATGGTGAAGTGTGCCCGGCAAACTGGCAGTCTGGAGAAAAGAGCATGGAGGCGACGCCTGAAGGACTGGTTAAGTATTTCTCAGGCGTCTAGCTTGTTCTTCGCAAGCGAGACGTGAAGCTCGTGTTAGTGGCAGAACTCCTATTGTTAGCATACCCGCCACAATGCCAACGGCCGATATACCCGTCGTAGTGGAGATGGAGGGGAGTACTCCCCCAAGAGCCAGCCCAGAAAATAGAGAGATAAGCATCACTGTTGTTATGCGCATTAAGAAAAACCCCTTCTGGTTATCTCGATTGTACTGCATGGTGCTCAAGATCCCATAAATTGCAGAGAGACTTACGAAGCTATATAGAGCGGGCGTTGCCCAACTCTCAGGAGTGCTACCATATTTTGTTCCATAGGCCGCAACAAAACTAATGAGAGCAAATGTAATAAGCGCAGCTATAGTTATTCTGTAATCAACAAGACTACATGTTTTTGAAGGTCCAGAGCACTTATCTGCGGCGGTGCAATATCTTTCTAAGGGCCTACACATAAGATTGCTTCCTTAGCTGATACGACGAAAGAGAGTGGGCGGCAAACCCAGAAATAGCGACTAAGGTGAGAGGGAGCAAGATGCTACCGCGCAGCCCTATTTTTACAAAAATTCTATAGTGAGATAAAAGAGGGACAACAAGTAAGCCAATCGCTGCTGCGATGCGTCCAAGTAAAATGAGTTTGTTGCGTTTACTCTCGTCTGCAGAGAGAGAATATGTTGTATTTTCCGCCGCTTGCAAGAAAGAGACAACGACATATGCTCCTGAAAGACCATAAGCTGTATAACAACTACTCCGGAAGAGAGCGGCGTTTTGTGTGACCACTCCTGCGACTAATAAAGCTGTTAGAATAACGCCAGCCCCGCAGGCTAGCCAATCTATAGGAATATGTTTAATACAAGTAGAGATCGGATGTAATGAGCGACTAGACATCTAACTTTCTAATATAAAAATAACTCAAGAGCATTGTAAACTATTTTACGGTTATTAGCTACCATGAAGAGCTTGATAAAAATTATAGTCGATTAATCGACATAAAACGTTACTTGCTTGTCAGAAAGTCGTAGAGGTCTCTCTCTGTTATAATTAAAAAACTATTGTATAATACGCAAATAGGGTTTGTCTCCTCTAGAATCGCTTTATCGCCAACACCGGGAAGGCAGACAGCATTTATATTAGGAAAATTTTTCTTTTGCTTAAGGAAGTTTAATCCCGATTTGTAATCATCAACGCTAAAACCCTCTTCGTGGACCCGGAAGTAGACAACCTCGTATTTGTATAAAAGCGCCTGGATCGCAAAAGCTAGCCCCCCGCACTCGCTATGAGGAGGTTCTCCCAAATGTTGGGATAGCTCTGTCAATGAGCGGCAGTGGTAAGCTGTGTGGAAGCGGCCCTTTTCAGCTTCCCCAAATAGAGCAATTGAATAGCGCATCCTTGTCACCCCCATAGGGTCTATCATACCATAAAGAAGGGGATTTAAGGCTACAACCTAGTAAAATTTTTTATTTGCCAGAATAGCAGGGGTTTACTGAGCTATAGGGATTAGAGTCATGGAAGCGAGCTTGAGATCCGAGCTCGGCTTCTATGTTCAATAGCCTATTATATTTAGCCACTCTATCGGAACGAGAAAGAGAGCCTGTTTTGATCTGTCCTGACGAGGTGGCTACTGCTAGATCGGCAATCGTGGTATCTTCTGTCTCTCCAGAGCGATGCGATAAAATGGTGGTGTAGCCGTGCAGCTGGGCCATCCTAATACAGCAGATCGTTTCGCTCAAAGTACCTATCTGATTCAACTTGATCAAGATACTATTTGCAACACCCATTTTACATCCCTTCTGCAAGAATTTGGTGTTTGTTACAAAGAGATCGTCGCCTACGAGCTGAATTTTATTCCCCAAAGCTTGCGTAAGAAGCTTCCATCCCTCCCAGTCTGTCTCTGCCATCCCATCTTCAATCGAGTCGATGGGAAATTGGACGCAAAGATCTACAAGCATCTTTACGTGAGCCTCCGCTGATTTGCCCAAATAGCTCTTCTGTTCTTTGTCATAAAACTCTGAAGCAGCGCAATCTAAAGCAAGCGAAATCTCCTCACGTGGTTTATAACCTGCCTGCTTGATCGCCTCTAGCAAAAGAGAGAGGCATTCTTCATTCGATTGCAAGTTAGGGGCAAATCCTCCCTCATCTCCTACTGCAGTTTGGAGGCCGTGTTTCTTCAGCAGTTGCTTGAGTGTGTGGAACACCTCTGCTCCCCAACGCACAGCTTCACTAAAGGAAGGAGCTCCCACGGGTCGAATCATAAATTCTTGGATATCTAGATTATTGTCTGCATGCACTCCCCCATTGATCACATTTATCATAGGGCAAGGGAGCGTGCAGGAGAAGGGAGTGCCCAGATAGCGATAGAGAGGAAGATCGAGAGCATTTGCTCCTGCATGAGCGACTGCCATAGAGGCTCCTAAAATCGCATTCGCTCCAAATCGAGATTTATCTTCCGAGGCGTCTGCTTCACACATTTTCTTGTCAATGCCTAGTTGATCGAAAACATTCTCGCCTACAAGAAGATCGGCTATCTTCTTTTTTACGTTACGCACTGCTTCTTTTACCCCTTTTCCACCATACCGCTTCTTATCGTTATCACGGAGTTCTAAAGCTTCGTTCTCTCCTGTTGAGGCTCCTGAAGGGACTGAGGCGACTCCTTTGCTACCACAATCGGTGGTAACAGAGACTTGAATAGTTGGGTTGCCGCGAGAATCAAGTATCTCCAAAGCATCGAGAGAAGTGATTTTTGATTTAAACATAGAGCCTCTTGTGTTAAGAAAGCCAATATGGATGAAGAGAAACTAATTCGCAAGAGTCGCGAGGGGGATGAAGCCGCTTTTGGTGAATTAGTCACCTCTTGTCGTGAAAAAATCATGCGCCACTGCGCAAGTATCGTACATGATGAAGAGGCTGCTCAAGATCTTGTACAAGAGACCTTCTTGCGCGCTTATACTCATCTAAACACTTTTGCTGCGCGCTCCTCTTTTTACACATGGGTGTGGCGTATAGCACACAATCTCTCTTTGAATTACGTGAAGAAAAATAGGAACGAAGAGCTCTTCGATGAGAATATAGGGAAGAGTGCACAGCTATCGACAGAAATGTATGATGAGGTGCTTGCTCTACTTCCCCCTAAACAACGGGTGGTTTTTGCTCTCTATTATATCGAAAATCTCTCTCAAAAAGAGATCGGAGAGCGGTTGAATATTCCCTATGGAACAGTGCGCTCCCGTCTCCATTATGCGCGAGAAAAGTTAGCTTCACTCCGTGATTTCATCGAGTAAATTGCAATAAGATTCATATCGAAGGGGGGGAATTTCCTCTTTTTCAAGAGCGGCTACGACAGCGCAATCCGGCTCATGTGTGTGGGAACAATCTGCATATTTACATCTCTTCCCAATTTGTGCAATCTCAGGGAAATATTGGATCAAATCTTCTCGCGTCAAATCCCAAACACCAAAACTGCGAATGCCAGGGGTGTCGATGCACCATCCGCCACAGCAAAGAGGAATAAGACGGGCGGTAGTAGTTGTATGGACTCCTTTCTCATTGTGTGCACTGATCTCTCCTACACGTAAATCGAGTCCAGTGACTGCATTGATGAGAGAAGATTTTCCCACCCCCGATTGTCCTGCAAAACAGGAAAGCCGCCCTTTCATTTGTTTTTCTAACTCTTCTATTCCCTCGCCGCTCTTGGCGCTCAATACAATCACAGGGATTCCGATATTGCGGTAGGTCTGCACGATGCTCTTTACCTCCCCGCTCAAATCGGCTTTATTGATAACTAAAACAGGCTCCATATTTCCTTTAAGCGAAGCTATGATATAGCGGTCGATCAAAGAGGGTTTGATGCGAGGTTGTTGCACAGAAACTATGATCAATATTTGGTCGACATTAGCGGCAAGAAGCTGTTCCGTCTTGCGATGCAGATGTTCTTGTCGAGATAAAATGGAATGGCGTTCTTCGACGTGGTCGATCACACTCTCCTTTGGATCGAAAAGGACAAAGTCTCCCACCACGATCAGGTTTTTTCTCGTCCCTTTCTCTTTTTTTAAAATACCTCTGAGAGAGCATGTGTATGTAGTGGTATCAAGGGC
>JBJXGG010000014.1:0-9941 GCA_046153495.1 Chlamydiales bacterium | reverse complement strand
TGAGATGATCTGGCAATTGTTTGCGAAGATCATAGCCGAAGGCGCTATTATCGAGCAAAAAATTGCAAGAGCAGCCAGACAACTCCCGGGGGATGAGGAAGAACAACCCACAACTCAGGTTACTATTGACTATTGATTTGAAAATCCTCATCCGTAGGTTTGAATTCTTGACCGGGAGTCTTGGAAGGGATTTTCTTGAATTTCGACGTCTTGAGGGGTTCACTGGCCTCTTCGCTCTTTACTTCCACTTTCTTCTCAAAATTCTCTGTGGTTTTTAGGAATTTCAATCGATCTTTGTTCTCCGCCTCTTGCTGATGGCCCATTCTTCCCAAAAGATCTTTGGCCATGGACTCCGTGCTGAGCACCTTAGCTTTAAACTTTCTCTTTCCTGAAGGTGTGTAGGTTTTCACGGGCTCCCTCTCCTTATTCAAACAGCATTGTTTGTATTTTTTCCCTGAACCGCAAGGACAAGGATCATTTCTATTGACTTTCTTACTCATGGAAATAGACTTTTTTAAAAAATTAAGCTCCAATTGTACAAAGAATTATGGTATTCTGTCTAGTCTAATGAGTGAGAAAAAATTGGAGAGCCAGATCCGCAAAGCCCTTTATGAGCATCAGATGCTTGAGGGGGTTTCCTCTATTGCTGTTGCTCTTAGTGGCGGCAAAGATAGTTTGACCCTGCTCTATTTTTTGAAAAAGATACTAGGGAGGGGATTTCCTGAGGCGCCTCTTTTCGCCATTCACGTGAACGGAGCTTTTTCGTGTGGAGCAGCTGTGCATCCGCAATTTTTACAAGAGATCTGCGCTCAGCTAGAGGTTCCCCTTCTGACCCGCAGCTCTACTATGACTCGGGAGAAGTTATCTTGTTATCCCTGTTCACGCGAACGGCGAAGGCTCATTTTTGAGGCAGCAAAGGAGGTGGGAGTAACAACTGTAGCGTTCGGTCACCACCGGGATGATCACGCCCAAACACTATTAATGAATCTTCTTCATAAAGGAGAATTTGCCGGTAATCTTCCAAAGTTGGAGTTGGTGGATTTTGGAGTTACGATCATACGCCCTCTAATTTATATGACAGAAAAAGAGATCTGGAATTTTGCAAAGAATCGCGGTTTTGCCCGGGTTACGTGTCAGTGTCCTGTTGGTGTCAATTCTATGCGAAAAAAAGTGGATCGTCTGTTAGAGGAAATGGAAGAGTTATTTCCGCACGCACGAGCGAATTTAGCGAGTGCAGGCTTACAATATGGTTCTGATAAAGCGAGGAGAAAAAATGAGCGAGCATGAAAGTCGCGTAACGATTGAAGGGATTGAGTTAGCGCTCGGATTTCCTGATACTTACCCAGCTGTTTGGGTGGGGCAAAAAGATGTGTTGGATCAACTATTGGCAAGTTGGCTTGTGATTGACGAGGATGATCTTCCTCTCAATCCTCGCTTGATCGGTCGCCCCGGCGTCGGGAAAACGACTCTCGCCTATGCAGCGGCAAAAAAGTTGGGTCACGATGCCTATATCTTCCAATGTACAATGGATACTCGACCTGAGGATCTGCTTATCACACCTGTGATTGATGAGAAAGGGGGGATCCGTTATGTCGCCTCCGCTTTAGTAACCGCGATGATCCGTGGTGGGGTCTGTATTCTGGATGAAGGAAATAGAATGAGCGAAAAATCATGGGCTTCACTCGCTCCCCTACTCGATCAGAGACGCTATATCGAATCGATAGTAGCAGGACTCAAAATCTCGGCACACAAAAACTTCCGTATCTGTGTCACTATGAATAATGATGCCTCCACTTTTGAGGTGCCAGAATATATCCACAGCCGTCTGCAACCTCAAATCTTCCTCGACTTCCCCGAGAAAGAGGAGGAGAGGCGGATTTTGCAGGAGAATCTCCCCTTTGTGAAAGAGGAGATCTTAAATTATGTAGCCAACTTTTTGAGCCGAGCGCATGCCGCGGAAGAGAGTTACACTGTACGCGACGGCATTAACATCGCTCGTTATGCTGCAAAAAGAATTCACCTTTTACCACAAAACGTTGACGTGCAAGGATTATTGCGTCAAGCCGTTGTCATGACCCTTGGTGATGAGGCTCTCACTCACGCATGATCTTACTGCAAAAAGGGAATATCTTCGCTCTACCGGCCATCCACTATACAATGGAGCTCGCCTCTTTGGCACGCAAAGCCTTTAACGAGGTGCAGCCTGACTGCGTTGCGGTAGAATTTCCACAAACATTGCAAGAGCAGATATTGCAAGGAGCATCTCGTCTACCTGATGTGAGTGTCGCTTTTGGAGACACCCTTTGCGTCATGATTGAGCCTTGTGACGCCTCTTTGGAGGTGATTCGCAGCGCGCAAGAGAGCGGAAAAGATGCCTATTGTATCGATTTAGACGTAGATAACTATCCTCTGTTTTCTGAACCTCTTCCTGACGCCTACGCGATTTTTCATATCGGTTTAGAGGCATACTATCAGCAGTATCGAAAAAAACCATGCGCACTAGATGAAAAACGGGAGCTATATATGGCTCGCCGCTTAAAAGAGCTCTCTCTGCAATATGAACGCGTGCTTTTTGTCGGAGGGATGGCACACGTAGAGAGTATTCTTGCCAAGATCGAGCAAGATAGCTTCCCTGAGCAGCAGCATGTTTTGCGCAAGCAAAAAGGGTTAGCGACTTTGACAGAGGAGAGCTGCAGGGATTGTTTGAGAGAGTATGGTTGGATCAGCTGTGCTTATGAAGAGTGGCGTTGTCAAAAGGAAGAGATGTTAGATCGGCAAAAGCTTTTGCTCGCCCTCTATAAAGCGGCGCAAGATCCTTATCAATGCCATAGTGGTCACGCCTTTCCTGGATATAATTTACGCAATACCATGAAGTATGTCCGCAATTTGAGCCTGCTCAATATGCGTTTACAACCTGTTCTTTTTGAAGTTCTTACTGCAGCAAAAGGATGTGTCGATCACAACTATGCTCTCGAAGTGTGGAAGTTGGCGACAGACTACCCTTACCGAAAAAATATCGACAACCTTCCCGAGCTTCCTCTTTCGATCGAAGAGATTTGGGGTCATTCAAAACTGATTAAATTTCATTTGAAACAGAAAAGTCCGAAAGCCTTTTTACAGCAACGCAAAAATTCTACGAAAGCGCGTTTTTATCCCCCCTCCCCTTTCAGCATCTGCTCTTATCCTCCAGAAGATATCATTGTAGAGGAATTCGGTGATTTTTTGCGGAAAAAAGGGAATCTGTTGTTGCGAGAGGAAAGTGCGTACTCTATTCCCTTTTTGACGAGCCTTGAGGAGGGGATTGATACACGAGAGACGATCCGCCACTTCATGGAGAAAAAACTCTACGTCAAAGTAGCGGGACGCCCCCCTGGTCAAGCAAGCTCTGTTGTCGTGATTTTTGAAGAGGACGACAAATATCGGTGGAACACAACCTGGTTGGGCGAACACAACCAAGAGTCAGATATGGCCTTTTATGCAACCTTGCCACAAGCAAATATTGTAGGGCCCGGTATTTCTCGTTGCGAGTATGGCGGCTTTATGATGACCTCTCCCCCGGGACGATTGATGGACGTCTGGAGAGACCCGGACTATGTCGAGTGGAAAAATAAAGGAGAGCTTCTTCTGCGAAGCTGTATTGACTATGCTATAGGCCCTGTGATAGTCTATGTGGCAAAAACTGCACCTCGATCCAAACTACGTACAATTGCTTCGAGGTATGGAAAAAAAATCTGTTATATCCCCATTGGGCAACTCTCAACTGTGATGTTGAATAAAATCCGTCTTTTCCATGTGTTGGATGGTCATGACAAGAGGGAGATTGCCGGTGACTACATTTATTGAGGTATTATGAGTAGACGTCCCCATTTTCTTTTAACGAATGATGATGGAATCCATGCTCCAGGCATTAATTCACTTTGGAAAGTTTTGCATGACGCCGATATTGCTGATCTCACCATCATCGCTCCCTCAGTAGAGCGATCGGGCACCGGGGTGAGCATCACATGGGATCGTCCTATGCATATCCAAGAGATGGAGTGGAGCCACAACACGCCAGCGTGGGCCATCGACGGAACACCAGCTGATTGTGTGAAGCTCGGAATCCGCGTGATTCTCGAAAGAAAAGTTGACATGGTGATCTCCGGGATAAACGCCGGTTCCAATGCAGGCCGCAATCTTTTACACTCAGGCACTGTAGGTGCTGCCATAGAGGGAATTTTCCGTGGTATCCCTAGTATTGCTTTCTCCTGCGAAGATGGAGATAATCCCAATTTCCATGTCGCAGAAAAATATATCGTCCCCATAGTACAATATATGTTGGAGAACCCCTTTGACGACCAGACACTGCTTAACGTGAATTTCCCCCATGCTGCGCAAGACAAAGTAGAGGGGTTCAAGCTCACAAAACAAGGAAAAGGACGTTGGGCAGAAAATCCTTACCTCCACAATAAGACAGAGTTCGGTTCTAGCTACTGGTTAGGTGGAAAACCCGATGAATTGATCGAAGATCCCGACTGTGATATTGCCCTACTACGAAAGGGATATATGACAGCCGTTCCGATTCGAGCTGCCGAGCTCACCAATTATGATGCGTTGAGAGAAAGAAGGGAAAATTTTGAAAACTTCTTCCTAAAAAAGATTCCTGACTATGCAATTTAGTTGTAGAAAAGTAAACAACCCTGTATCTTAATGCTCTTTTTTAGGATATACGGGCGTATAGCTCAGCGGTAGAGCACCTGTCTTACACACAGGCGGTCATAGGTTCAAATCCTTTTGCGCCCATCCTAGATTGGGAACTGCGGGAGTAGTTCAATTGGTTAGAGCACCGCCCTGTCACGGCGGAAGTTGCGGGTTCGAGCCCCGTCTCCCGCGTTAAGCGCAAGTTATACCAAGAGCAAAAAATAAAGGCTCAAAGTCATGGTAGGTAAGATATCAGATTTAGAAGATCTTTTCGAAGCCCATATTAGTGAATATGAGCGAGAAAGGATCTTTTAAAGATGGCGTCTTAGATACCGTGAATTTGTGTTTTTATTTTTTGCGAATGGTATTATTTGTATTGCTCTTCCTGTTAGGGAGAACCTTGCTATTTATCTGTTTTTTTCTATACTGAGGACTTATGTTGCAGTCCAAAAACACCCAAAGCTTCAAGTTCGGAAAGTTTTATCTTAAAACGCTCTTTTGGTTTGTTGTTGGCACCTTTCTTGCCGCCTTTGCGATCGAAGTGATTTTGATCCCCAATCGACTGATTGACGGCGGTATCGTCGGTGTCTCGATGATGGCTTCTCATCTCTCTACCACGTCACTTCTTCCCATCTACCTCGTGATTTTCAATCTCCCCTTTGTGATTCTTGCGTATCGACTGATCGGGCGCCATTTTGTCATTCAGATGTTAACGGCACTCTTCTTATTCGCTGCAATGTTGGTGCTTTTCCCTCTGATACCAGAGTGGTTGCACTTCGAGCTATTTCAATTTCACGCCAGTGACTTAGAGGTAATTGTACTAGGAGGATTTGTCTTAGGAATAGGCCTTGGTTTGATCATCCGCAATGGCGGCTCGACAGATGGCACGGAAATTATGGGGATAATCGTGAATCGAAAACGAGGCTTCTCGGTCGGCCAGGTGATCTTAGCCTCTAACATCGTGATCTTCGCTATTGCGGGTTTTGTCTATCAAAATTGGCATACTGCATTCATGTCCTTGATGCTATATGTAGTAGCGACAAAAGTCATGGACATGGTGATTGTCGGTTTTGAGGATACGAAGTCTGTAATGATTATCAGTACGAATCCACAACATTTGGCAGATGTGTTGATGAATGAGCTCGGCATTGGATTAACAGTGATGTATGGCCGCGGCGGTTTTACTGGGGATACCCGAGAAATTCTTTATGCTGTAGTGGAACGCCTCCAGCTAGCTGAGCTCAAGGAGCTTGTCCACCGAGAGGACCCTGAAGCCTTTATTGCGATTGAGAACCTCCACGAGGTGATCAATGGCAGACGCCACAATCCCCCTTCGAAACGCTAGATATAACGGAATCATACCAAGAGCAAAAAATAAAGATAAAAAGTCATGCTAGGTAAGATGTCAGATTTAAAAGATTTTTTCTAAGCCCATATTAGTGAATGAACTTCTTTCGAAACTTGCTTTGGTAACCTCAAAAACTTGCTTTGGTAACCTCAATTTAATCGGTTATAAGCGTGGTTTTCCTGCAAAGCGTTTGGGGACTTCCACCTTGGATAGATGTCGTGTGCGATCTTCAATGCATCCAAAGTTTTTCCTACGATAAAATCTTCTACATCACTCAGCGAGGTAGGGTGCGTGTACCATGCTGGAACCGGAGGGACGATAGTTGCTCCCACTTTAGTAAGAGCAAGCATATTTTCGAGGTGAATAGCGGAAAGCGGGGTCTCTCGAGGTACGATGATCAGGGGACGTCTCTCTTTCAGAGTCACATCGGCGGCTCTGCGCAAACAGTTATCCCCCAATCCATGCGCTACAGCAGCAATGGTCGCCATCGAGCATGGAGTGATCACCATCGCCTGGGCGGGATAAGAGCCGCTCGCAATCCCGCTGCCAACATCGTTGATACCATGCAACTGCACTTCTACCGGAAGCTGCTCCACAAAACGACGCGCAGTCGCAAATTGATCGCCCATCTCCACCTTCGCTGTGTATAGAGCGCTCGAGCTAATAACAAGATCGATGGCAAATCCCCGCTCTGCTAGAGCGATAATTGTTTTATAAGCAAGAATCGTTCCCGAGGCGCCTGAGACACCTACAATTATCCGTGGCTCCATAGCACTCCAATCACAATAAAAAAGAGTGTGACAGCAGGGACCGTCACATTACAACTAAAAAAGAGCGGCGCGATTTTCTCCAACTCTCCTTTTTGAATAATCGCCACCACCTTTCGATGGAAATTCAAATAGACTACAGCCAAAATGAGCGGAGTTAAAACGCAAAAAAGAGGAAAGCTCGCACGCACACAGATAAGGGCCACACAGATAATCATTCCGGCATGGCAGACGCGAGCGATTGCAAGAGCATTTGAAATACCAAATTTAGCCGGGATACTGAATAGTTTCTGCTCGACATCAAAACGGAAATCCTGCACTCCCCAAACCATGTCATTGGCCGCAATAGAGAGCATCGCCCCGATACCGAGCAAAATTGCCGGCACATTAAGCCGCCCCGAAATCGCCGCTGCCGCCATCACTGGGGCAAGAAAATGGATCAGCCCCAACACAAAATGGCAAAGTGCGTTGAATCGTTTTGTATAAGAATAGGCAAAAAGTAAGAAGGCCGCAACAAAAGAGAGCCCAAAGCAAAGAGGGTTAATCTGAGAACAAATCACAATAAAAAGAACTAAACAACTCCATGCGATCACCTTCGCTTGTTTCGGTGTCGCCCGCCCGCTTGGAATCGGACGCCCTCTTGTGCGCACATTTTTTGCGTCGATTTCCCAATCGATCACTTGATTAAACACCATCCCAGACAATCTAGCTGCCAGAAAAGCGGGCACGATCCAGAGAAAGCGGAACCAAGAAATCCCGGTAAACCCCTCAAAAAACTTGTAATTAGCAAAGGGAAGAAGAGCCCCTGCAAAAGTGAAGGGAAGTCCGAACAACGTCATTTCCAAACGAGTCAGCTCTTTAAATGTAGAAAATGTCACTCTTTGTTTTTGCATTAATCTACTCCTTTCGATTATCAAACTGGAATATATAGGGTACTATGCCTGATAGCAAGCTTCAACTAGATTCGTGGCGCATTTTCCGAATTCTCGCAGAATTCGTAGATGGTTTTGAAACCATGGTGAGTGTCGGCCCCTCTGTTTCCATTTTCGGTTCGGCCCGTATTCCACCCGATCATGAATACTACGCAGTGGCGGAAAAAGTCTCTCGTAAGATTGCCGAAAAAGGATTTGGAATTATCACAGGCGGGGGTCCCGGCGCAATGGCTGCTGCGAACAAGGGGGCGCAAGAGGCAAAATCACCCTCCTGTGGAATCAGCATTAACCTCCCTTATGAAGAGTCACATAACCCCTATATCGACAAGGAGTACCTCCTTAAATTACGTTACTATTTTGTCCGTAAAGTACTCTTTATTCGCTATGCCATTGCGTGTGTATTCCTCCCCGGAGGTTTTGGCACTCTCGACGAACTCTTCGAGACCCTCACACTCATCCAGACAAAAAAAATTAAAAGATTCCCGATTTTCCTTATAGGAACCACCTATTGGGAGAAAATGATTGATTGGCTCAAACAGAGCGTGATGGAGGGAGGATATATTGATAAATCTGATTTAGAACTATTTACAGTAACAGACGATCTTGATATGGTGGCTGACATCATCCAAAAATATGGAGAACAAGCACCTACAACAACATTTGAGATCGGAAAAAATGATAGCCAACTTTCTTAAATTTTTTATTCTACTCAGCTCTTCGCTTTTTGCTTTAGAGATTGTCGATATTGAAAAGGAACCTACTGTGGAGCGTTGCATTGTTGCCCCCTGGCACCTTGATCACTGGCGTGTGACATTGGACGATGGGACATTGTGGCGCACGCGTCAAATTAAACCAGCAGAGCTTTACTGGGAAGTGGGAGATGAAATTACGATACAATATTCTCCTGCGCCGCTTTTTGGCAGTTATGGTGACTATCTTCTTACTGATGTGAGGAGAGGGGAGACCAAGCGATTTGCACTTTTGTGCTCTCCTGAACCATCTAAATGATGCTGCTACCTCTTCTGCATATAGGGATCATTCAATCAAAAATTACTTTTAATAATCAGTCACCTGCGGATTTTCGACTAAATCTTGACACATAGAGTTTCGTGCGATAGACTCTTCCTCCTATACCTTGTCTTGGATTTAGAGGATCTACAATTGAGGTTGTATGCGCTCGGATGGTGGAATGGTAGACACTAGGGACTTAAAATCCCTTGGGAGCAATCCCGTGCGGGTTCGAGTCCCGCTTCGAGCAGCCTTATAAAATGCATGCCTTGTGCAAAAAAATGAAAATATTTTTATATTTTTCTCTATATTTTATTTTATTTTTGCACTGCACTAAGAAGGTAGAAGCAGCTAGTTTGCATGCCCTCTTGGTCTCCGATACTGTAGGAGGAGAATTTGAGTTTACGAGCAGTGTTGATTATATGCAACGCGAAGTAAAAAAAATTTCTGCTATTACAGGATTAACACTCAAAGGGTTAGTTTTTGAAGGGTGGCAAGTTCAAATCGATAACATTCTGTCCGAAATTTCTAAATTGACGATAGAGCCTGATGATGTTGTTTTAGTTTATTTTACCATGCATGGCTGTCGTTCCCGTGAAAAAATAAGTAAATGGCCGGATCTAATTTTTACAATTAACGCAGCAAATTACAACAGTTACCTGGATTTTCAAAAAGTAAACGATCTCATCTTGGCAAAGAGACCTCGATTTTTTCTCGCGCTGGCAGAGAGTTGCAACACGTTTAGAGAAAAAGATAATACATTTCTAGCAGATGAAGAAGATATAAACGGTGAAAACGAAGCAATTTCTTATTTACCATCTCCTTCATATAATAAAATATTTTTTAGCGATATTGAAATGAATCTGTACAATGGATGTACTGAAGAAGATGAAATTGATCTTTATCATAAATTATTTTGCTGCGAGAAAGGCTCTGTTATTGTTTCTTCATCGAGTCCCGGGGAAACAGCAATTAAGTACCCTATCATTGGCGGGATATTTACCATTAAATTTTTAGAAAGTTTACATCGATTTTCATTTGTTAAAAATTTTCTTGGTGAAGAGTTCAAAGGCAACGATTGGGAATTGATTTTGGGGTTAGCCTCTGCAATGACACAAGAAGAGCTAGCTCTCAAAGGTGATTTTCAAACACCACAATTCGATGTACATCTCGATAATTTTCCATAAAAACCTGAGTTTTGGGTTG
>JBJXGG010000009.1:0-4458 GCA_046153495.1 Chlamydiales bacterium | reverse complement strand
AGAAAATTTCCTGTGACGAGTCGTCGTAAACTCTCTGGGCTTGGCTTTAAGAGGAAAAAACCGATGTCTATTTCGATGCTGAGTTCGCTTTCTACTCTCCCTCTTTTGAGGAGGATACGGATTTTGTCTACCATAAGCTCTACTTGGCCTGCCTCTACATCCTCCTTAGGAGGGGTACCTTTCAGTTTTGTTCCAAAAAATGCGAGAGTGTCGGCAAAAGTGTATTGTGTCATGACTCCCTCCAATGTTGCGCTTGGAGAAGAAGAATTTCTCGTTCCAAGCGGCCGTGGCCAAGTAGCTCAAAAAGACTCTCACTTCCTCGAGGAATATGAGCAACTCTGGTCGTTTCACCTAGTGTCAGCAGCACCCGGACACAATCCTTTCCTCCCATCCTGGAAGTACCGATTGTACAGTGCACCTCGCCTGCTGCAGTAGAGACAGGATGGAATACCTCTCTTAATCCCAGTTGATTTGTGAAAAGCTTTCTCTCAGGTAGTTTTCCTCTCGTTTCGCCGACATATCCAGCCGGCAGTAAAGAGAGCTCTCCTCCCTCTGTGCGATAGATATTTCCTTGCGCTGCTACTGTGAGAGGCTCTTCTCTTTCCAGAGAAGTTTTTGCGCCATTTAAGCTTGCAACAGCTCTGGCGTAGGCGCTCTCTAACGTGTGGGAAAAAGCTGTAAAATCCTCCCGTACTTCATCTGGATCTACTCCATATTTTAGACAGATCGTGTCGAAGTTTTCAGGATCTTTCATAGATTCCTCTAGTGCGAGTAGCTGGGCGCGTACCTCTTCTTCTGTCATTACTCCTTTTAGTGGGAGAGGAACAAGGAGGCTCCGACACTCCCATGTGTGGGGATTTGTAACGATTAATTCCACATGCCCCTGTTGCTTACCCATGTCAATAATATTTTTTGAGTCACGCCAGATCGTAAAAGAGGGACGAAATTCCTCACAAAGTGCCATAGGGGACTCTTTACGCGGTTTTAGGAGGGGAGCAAGCCGAGGATGATCTGTCGGCGCTGTCACATGACACCCGACGCAATATTGCAATGATTGTGTATTCATAAGACAGGTAGCATCTAAGATAAGCTGAGCGACATCTTGCACAAGCGGTGTACCTTCGAAAGCCTTGTGCAGAGCTTCAAAAGCCTCTATAGCGGGAAGTGTTTTCTCGTCGCCATAAAAGAAAGTCTCTGGTCTTAGACTCTGTAGTTCATTGATGCATCCGAGAAATTTTTGCATCTGCTCGCTTCCGCCACAGCAAAGAGCTTGCACGATAATGAGTTGATCTTCGACGGCAATCCGACCACCCATTTGGTACTGCAACTCTTGTGTTAGCAACAAAGCTTGGGCTACTTTTTCAGGATCTTTTTTTACCTGAGCGCACAGGGTGTTCAGAATTCTTGAAAACATCGCTACTTGAGAGGGAGTACATTTGGCGAGAGTCAGAGTATGGAGAAAGGCGGCCCCACCCTCCATATGGATCATGGTTTCGATATTTTTTAATGTACTTAAACTGCAACGGCCCAAGATAGCGGGAAGCGTTTGCCAAATCACATCTTTATTGCAAAACTGACGATCTGCTGGAATACAGCTATGTAGGGAATCGGCCGCAATAGCAAGCGTCAGGTGCATACTATAATCTGAGATGAGCCGGCTATCCGTGACAAAAAATCCACCAATACTCTCCAGCAAGGAGACATCTTTTCTTTGTAGCATAGAAAGAAGGGGAAAGGAGAGACCTTGTGCGGCCAAACGGTCGCTTGGAAAGTGAGATAACTCCCTTCTACTTTCAGGCGAAGGAGGAATCAAGGACATATTATGCCCTCCCTCTTTTTTCGATAAAGTCGGCTTTTAGCAACAGCAGGTCTCTTGTCACTCTATATTGCGTGCTACCCGTACCCCAGATGAAAGGAGAAGTTTTCCTTATCTCAAGCTGAGCTGTCTCTATTCTGCCCTTTTCGGAAGAGTCTAAAAGGGCAGCGGTATGCGGTTGCTCGCGGGCAAAAGAGCCAGCGGGGCGGCTTGCGGTGCTGTTGAAGTCGCATATCGCATCCCTTAACTGCTGTATTACATTGTCATTGGGAAGAGTACGTACATCCGCGGAAGTGTAGCAGCCAGAAATATTTTCGGTCCCTATTTGGCTGTTGGTGACAAATGAGGTGTCTAACATCACCTTCATCAAATGATCTACCGTATTGCTATCCACTCGAGCTAAAGCGGCGCTGCATTGAGCTTGCGCTACATAAAGGGGAGCAAGACTCTCATAGCTGTCTCGCAATTTTGGCGTGAAGCGCCCGGCGACATAGCCTCTTCTTTGACATATCTGTGAGAGCAAGGAGCCTTCAGACTCCTTAAGATCGCCTTTTCCCCCAATAGCTGGTGGATTTTCTGAGCGAACATCACGATCGCCCACTATCGGATCTGTCATTTTATTTCCCCCTTATTTATTATACTGCTTTGACTCGAACTAAATAAAGTTTTTTAATATGAAGTATTGCGAAAAAATTTATCAGACGAAACGTTGGAAGACGCGAGAGGTAATGGTCGGTAATGTGGGGGTAGGAGGAGATAACCCTATTCGGATCCAGTCCATGACAACATCAGATACGAGGGACGTAGAAGCTACTGTAGATCAGATAATTAAGCTTGTTGACCATGGATGTGAGATTGCTCGAATTACGGTGCAGGGGAAAAAGGAGGCGGAGGCTTGCGAGGATATTAAGAACTTATTAATACAAAAGGGGTACACTATTCCGTTAGTGGCGGATATCCATTTTTATCCTCCCGCGGCCATGCACGTCGCCGACTTTGTGGATAAAGTGAGGATTAATCCAGGCAATTATGTGGATAAAAGGGCTCTTTTCAAGGTCATCGAATATGATGAAAATACGTATGCCAAAGAACTGGAGAAAATTGAGGAAAAGTTTACCCCTCTTGTAGAAAAATGCAAGCGGTTAAAGCGAGCTATGAGAATAGGGACGAATCATGGATCGCTTTCAGACCGTATTATGAACCGATATGGTGATACGCCGGCGGGGATGGTGGAGTCGGCTTTGGAGTTTGCGCGAGTTTGTCGGCAACACGATTTCCATGATATTATCTTTTCGATGAAAGCAAGTAATACGCAGGTGATGATTCAAGCCTACCGTCTTCTAGTAGCCGAGATGATAAAACTGGGTTGGGATTATCCTTTGCACTTGGGTGTGACGGAGGCGGGTGAGGGTGAAGACGGTCGAGTGAAATCAGCGATAGGGATCGGCTCTCTTTTGCTCGATGGGATTGGTGAGACGATTCGCGTCTCTTTAACAGAAGATCCTTGGTATGAGATTGATCCTTGTAAGCGACTTATTCAGTTTACGAATGAGTATACGGGCATTGCTCCTTTTCAAGAGACAACTCGAAAAATTAAGACATACGAAAAGCGTGTAGTAGTCGTGCCCGATGCGCTGCATCGAGATGGTTCAGTTGTGTTATCGTGCACAAAAAGGGAGATGGAGGATCCTGATTTCTATACGAATATAGGGTGCAAAATGCAATTGGGACAGCTCATCAAAGAGGCTGGAACGGTGGATGCGGTGTTAGTAGAGGATGGGGGGGATGAAAAATTGAAAAAAGCGGGCATCGCTATGCTTACACACCCTTTTACGGTTAGTGAAGAGAGTCGGGAGTGGAAGCGCATTTTAGAAGAGAGTCCTGAAATGATTTTTTTTCGCCCTAAAGCGCACTATATCCACAATAGCCGTCGCTTTTTTGAGTGGATAAAAATGCATAGTCTCCAAACTCCCGTCATACTCCAATTCCAGTATGATTGTGGAGAGAAGGACGTCGTGATCCGCGCTGCGGCAGAATATGGATCGCTTTTTTGTGATGGGCTAGGAGAGGGAATTTGCCTTGAGGCAAATCTTCCCTTAGCAAAGAGGCTCTCTATTGGGTTTTCAATTTTGCAGGGAGCGCGAATGCGCAGCT
Organism: Chlamydiales bacterium; assembly: GCA_046153495.1. Taxonomy (GTDB): domain Bacteria; phylum Chlamydiota; class Chlamydiia; order Chlamydiales; family JAAKFR01; genus JBJXGG01. Next base: position 488 of record JBJXGG010000009.1, on the reverse strand, counting down.
CCAGAACGGAGTTTATCTCTTGTCCTAGTTGTGGGCGGACTCTTTTTGATCTGCAAAGCGTTGCTGCTCGTATCCGTGAGAAGACAGCTCATCTCCCTGGTGTTAAAATAGCGATCATGGGTTGTATTGTGAATGGTCCAGGGGAGATGGCTGATGCTGACTTTGGGTATGTCGGTTCTAAGCCTGGGAAAATAGATCTCTATGTGGGCAAAATCCGTGTTACTGCTGATATTGACATGAAGGAGGCGGATGAGAGACTTATCGAACTCATTAAAGAACATGGCCGTTGGGTAGAACCTGGCGAGATTAAAATCTCAGTTGTATAAAAAATCTTTTGCATATAGCCGATTAAATTGAGATTGACGCTCTCCGGTTGTGCCAAAACCCTGCGGTTTAATGATCTCAAATCGGTCAATATTAGAAATATGGATCGATTTAGGATCATTAAGCCCCGGGAGTTTTCGCGCAATCAGAGAGTGTCAATCTCA
>JBJXGG010000005.1:0-9530 GCA_046153495.1 Chlamydiales bacterium | reverse complement strand
AGAATCATCGAACTGATTTACGCCGATCAATTTATCTTTCATTTCTGCCAAAGAGTGGACGGTGCTTTTTTCCGGCAAAACAAGAACAGGACCAAGGAAGAGAAAGGGGGCGGAGAAAGAAAATTTCTCATTATTTTCGACATTGGGGGAAAGACCGGTAAAGATACCGGCGAATTCTTTTTGGCTAAGTCCGGTAAAAAGTTGATCCCAGCTCACATCATAGATCTGCAGATCGGTTTTCTCTTCTTTACTGATTTCTTGCACAAGAGCATTCGTAAAAGCGTTGATGTTGGCGGTTTTTTGTCCTAAGTTTAGGGGAAACCATGTTTGGTCTCTGCCGATGGAGTTGGGTCCTTTGCTGTTGGATGGGGAACATCCCGTTAAAAAGAGCAGGCTCAAAAAAAATAGGGAAACGAATCGGGTCATGCTTTTTTCCTAAAGAAAGTGCGAAATTTTTGGAAGGAGTTTTTGTGGTTACTATACCCTTGGTAGAGAAACAGGAGCTGATTGTCCACAGCAACAAGGGAGTCACTCTGTGTGCTTTCCAATAGAAGTTCTTTTCTCCGTTTTTCTAGCTTTGCTATACGTGCTTCATACCCTTTGAGGATATGACGCTGCTTTCTTATTATCTGGGAGCAATAGATAAAAAGAGGAGAGAGTATGATTATTGCAAGGAAAAGAACCATCCTAATGCCGTCCATTCTTTAAACCAAAAAGCGATCTTCTCTTCCTCTTCTATCATCTCTTCTATATTCCTGCACCCCTCTTCTATGGAACATCCCTTTTGGAATGCGCGCAAAAGGGTGTACTCAGCAAGAGAGATCTCCTTCCATACAGCCTCATTTTGGAAATTACGGAAGACAACAAAAAAACCAGGTCGTCTTTCTAAAAAAGGGAAGGGGTGATCATAATAGTAGGAGACCTCTTGTTTTAAAAAGGTATCTCGAAACGAAAAATAGTCGCAATCGAAGGAAAAGAGAGAGATATACGATTGCAGTTGGAGCACTGTTTTGGCCGTTACATTTTGCGCGTGAGCTCTCTCTTTTTCCCAAAAGGCCAGCCCTGCTGCCCAATCTAGCGCAGCTAGAATCTGTACAAACGGTGCTTCAATCCATAGGGGGAGCGATTCGCCTAATCGACATAAACTCCAGTGGTGGGGAGGATAAGCGGACAAATAAGGGATGCCCACCTCTTGATTAAAGGCCTCGTATCCATAACTTCTTGTCACAGCAGGAAAGTTTTTTTGCAGGGCATTCAATAGACGCCACCAATATTGCTCGTGGTAGAGTGCAATGCGCTGCGTCGGTTTCATTGTCGCGCTTGCGACGATATAATCATCAGCCTCATTTGTGAAAAAATGAGGAGCTTGGATTGTTTTTCCAAACCAATCTTGGATCTCATCTACACGCACAATGCTTGGAACCTCTTTGCTTTCAATGCCTCTTGCCATGTCTCTTCAAAAGAGAGAAAATGATCATCCCACTCCAAAAGAGTCGACACCCCACCCGTCTTGGGCCACACTTTTGCATATAAATTCCAGACGGCATCACAGACATAGTCGTCGTGGGTATCCAATAGATACGCTCCTTTATCACTATGTCCTGCCAGATGAATCTGCAATACCCTATGCAGTGGAAGTGCGTCGATATAGTCTTGTGGATCAAACCCGTGATTGCGGCTGGAGACATAGATATTGTTTACGTCTAGCATCATATAAATGCCCGCTTTTTCTACAACACGGGTATAAAATTCCCATTCCGGCATCCGGTCTTCCCGAAAAGCAACGTAACTGGAGAGATTTTCTAGAGCAAAGGGAATTTCCAGATAGTCTTGTACAATTCGTGCGCGCTCAGCAACACGCTTAATCACCTCTTCAGTGTAAGGCAGAGGGAGCAGATCGTGGAAGTGGGTACCTGGCAGCCGTCCCCAACAGAGATGATCCGAGAGCCACGGAGTGCGAGTGAGACGCGTTAGTCGTTTTAGCTCAGTTAAATACTCCCAATCCAAATCGCAAGGACTTCCGATAGCCAAATTGACTCCATGTTGGACAACAGGATAGCGCTCCAGAATACGCTGAAGGTTTTCCAACGGACGTCCCCCCACATGCATGAAGTTCTCGCTGATGATTTCGAACCAGTCGATATCTGGTTCAAAAGCGAAAATCGCCTCCATATGTGGGGGACGAAGACCAATACCGATGCCTAAATGAGGAATCATTTAGGGTTGATTCTGTAAAGAAGAACGTTGCTGCATCTGGTGCTTATATTGTGCAGAGACGGCATCTTCCGGAGATTTTACAGGAGCACCTCCCTCTCCTTTACAACTATTTTCTCCTGCACAACTGTGGTTGGCTGTGGCACACCCGCCCATACCAGCACACTCATTTTTCCCGTTGCACTTTTGGTTGGCCATCTCCATCGACATCATCTTATGCTGGGCATCGAGTCCCATAAATTGTTTTTGACTCTCTTGTGAGAGGGTGGAATAAAACGCCTTCATCTCAGGAGACATTGTGCTAGTCGGTTGGGTTTCCTGTTGCGGTTTAACTGTTCCTTTCTGTGCCGCCTGGCAACCACTTATCACTAACCCTGCGCTAACGCCGATAAGCGCTAACGAAACTAAATCTCTCTTTCTCATAGTTCACCTCCGATGAAATCATACTAGAAAGAGAGGATTTATTGTGCAATGATAGAAAGTAAAGTACGACTAAGCAGGGGATGATCAACGATTGCTCTAAAAATCGTGTCATGGTGTCTTTGTTCTATTTCTACGAAGACAGCGATTACAGGCGCTGTATCGTCTTCTCTAAAAATAGACGTCAGATAGAGAGGAAGCAGGTGAAGATACAAGTTTTCGTTGCTGAGTGCCAAGTAGCGTAAAAGAGGGAGTTTACTAGCCTCTGGCAAATCGCGAAATTGCTGGCCTAATTCGTCAAATGACCCGTTGAGGAAGAGAGCATCAAGAGTTTGGGTAATACGCTGAAATTGCTGTTGCATCTGTTGTTGTGCTTGGAGCTCGTCACCCGCTACATCCATCTCAATGTCCGGTATGTCTAAAGGAGCCTCTCTTCCCAATTGTCTGGAGAGATTCTCATTCGCTCTCCTTAGAGCTGCTACCTCTGTTTGTTGCTGCCCTTGTGCCCCTCCTTGACCGAATTCGAAGCGAACAAATGCTGGACTTGCGACAAGGTCGGCATATTGCCTAAGGCAAAGGAGGCGCAAAGCTGAAGAGGAATAGGCATCAGGCGGAGGAAGCTCTCGGGCTAGAGTCTCCATCGCTGCGGTCTTCTCTCTAGCGGTCGCATTGGGTCGGGCTAACGTCTCCCAGTGCGGCCAAAGCCTGCAAAGGAGCTGCAACTCGCGGAAATTAGGACAATCTAGTGTAGCAAGAGCAGCCTCTGCTTGTATAAAAACGACGAGCTGCTCAAAATCTCGTTGTGAGTTAATCTGAGCAATGGTGGCCTCGAGCTCTAGCCAGAATCTTCCATCTTCGCCTTGCACCACAATTGTACGGGGGGGCAGGTCTAAAAATTGGGCGAGCTCCTGTACCTGTTGCCGATCGGGTAACGATAGTGCTGCTACTGCGAAACAAGGTGCATCTCGATAGAGTTGGCGCCACGCCTCTCGGATAGGCGACGGAAGAATATAAAATCGGACGAGGTTAAGAGCTGCTATCCGATGTGCAGGAGGGAGGTGGGGAGAACAAAAATCCTCCATCTCGCGCCATTGCGTCCTGACAAAAGCATACTCCATGTAGTCGAAAGGAACCATTCCTTCCCCATAAACAGGGTCTACGATGGGAATTAGGGGAAAGGGGATACCCTCTCCTCTTCGATTGTGCTCTTGGATACGTCGGTTATGATCTGCGCTGAGAGCATTAGCTGCCGCTACCTTGTCTTGGTAAAATTTTATGACTGATCGGAGTTCATGGGTTACCGTCGCTCGTTTCATCCAAGTTTGTGTAAACAATTGTAGTTGTTGGTGAAACTCCGCTGCATGAGCAGGCAATTGCGCTACTTGCTCACCAGTAGCCTCTGGCGGCAAAGTCAAGTCAGGGAGTACTAAAGTTGTAGTAGCAATTCTAAATCCTCTAAAATCTAACTGCATTTCGAGAGGAAGAGGGATTTGGCCCGGAGGCAGGAGTTCGGGATGTCCCGTATGAAGTACTTCTAGGGCTCCGTTGTAACGGTTAATTTGTTCTCTATGGCACATTTCTACTTCACGCAGCTGTAGCCCTGTTTGCGCTTGGGCCTTCCAATGGTCGACAAACTCCCCTAGATCTCGAACAAAAGCATCTTTTTGCTGCTGGAGTTGAGCTCTTGGAGCTCGTTCGGCAAAAGTAGGCGTTCTCTCTCCGAGATCTCGGCTTGCTTCTACAAATTGAGGCCACTCCTCATTGAAATTTAGACCTCGGAGTTGCATGAATCGGAACTCCATCACAGCCTCTAGTTGAGAAGAAGTGGTTGCTCTTGCAGCCCACTGTTTTGCGAAAGCGTTGAGTGCGATAACTCTTTCCCGCCCTCCGTCAGGGAGCGCTAAAGCCTGTTTTGCCTCCTCCCACCCCTCTAATGCAACCGGCTGAGGAGGATCAGGGCGCAGATGTCTAGTTTGTAACCATAAGCGCAGGTCGTCCAGTGCCAAAAAGGGAGGCAGCTCTACTTGTTGTGCTCCTAGACCCGGGATAGGGAGAGCTCCTTGTACTACTGCAGGTTCACGTCGTTTGCTGACAAGTAATATGGTGAATGCGACGATAGAGATGGAGCCAAATAACACAATAATAGCAATCGAGCCAGCCCATTTGAATGTATTGTTAAAAAAATTACCATAAGATGTGTTACTCAAAACGAACCCTGCTACAGCAGCGATGCTTATCGCAAGGGTAAGCAAGCCAATGTTGAGAGAGCGGCATTGCGCACGCCAGGAGAGCTCTGGTCGATAAAAGCAACTATTTGTTGTATCCATATTAACGACATTCTATCACATAATTAAGTTAGCATGCTACATTAATCAATTTTTTTACTTCAGAAATAGCGCCTATTTCTGCAGCAGAGAGTTCTCGATACTCTCCCGGCTGTAAATTCCCTAACAGATAGGGGCCGATGCGGATCCGCGAAAGCTCTCGCACCTCCAGGCCTGCTGAGGCGAGTAAAATACGCACTTCATGTTTTTTGCCCTCGCGTATCGTGACTTTTATCGTTCCGCGTCGCACTTTCTTTACCTGTACGGGTTTGATCCACGTCCCTTGCACGCGTGCCCCTGAGCTCAATTTTTCTAAATGCTCCGGCATGATTTCTTGCCCCGTCTTGGCGATATATTCCTTGGTGTGATTGAAAGAGGGGTGGATCAGTTGATGAGCAAAATGGCCGTCATTAGTCACAATAATCAGTCCCGTTGTGTCACCATCAAGTCGGCCTGCAGTGAAAAGGCGTTGAGGAAGATGGGAGAAGATGTCGATCACAAGACGAGTGTTTTTTGTGGGACGTTCATGGGTACAATAATACCCCTCGGGCTTATTCAACAAAAAATAAATCTTTTTTTCAGCAGAGGCGGTCTCTTGACCGTCGACTAAAATTGTGTCGTCCTCGGTGACGTCTGTTTGAGGTACCTTCACGATATCGCCATTCACAGAGACGCGTCCTTCGAAAATCAATTCCTCGGCCTTTCTTCGGGAAGCGACTCCCCTGCTGGCTAATAGTTTGCTGAGACGCATTTTTCCTACTTGGTTTTTTGGATTAATGAGGGTATTATAACAGGGTGATAGGTAAAAGTGGAGTAAAATGAGTAGACTAATCCTTTTAAGACACGGCAAATCGGAATGGAATAAAAAAAATATTTTTACTGGATGGGTCGATATACCACTTTCTCCCGAGGGAATTGAGGAGGCGCAGCAGGCTGGAAAGTTGATGAGTCATGTGCCAATTGATCTGATTTATACTTCGACACTTGTGCGTGCGATGCAGACTTTGATGATTGCTATGGCTTATCACGATACAGACAAAGTGCCAGCTGTTTGCCACAAACAGGGCGAGGCGCATCATGAGTGGTACGGTTTCCCTGAAGGGTGCGAGATGATCCCTGTGGTGCAGGCATGGCAACTCAATGAACGGATGTATGGTGATTTGCAGGGGAAGAATAAGCAACAGACACGAGAGGAGTATGGCGACGAGCAGGTGAAGATTTGGCGGCGTAGTTTTGCGACTCCCCCGCCGGCAGGAGAGAGCTTAAAAATGACGGCCTCGCGGGCTCTTCCCTATTTTCGGCAGACAATAGTTCCCCATTTGGAAATGGGTAAAAATGTGCTCATTTCCGCGCATGGTAACTCTTTGCGCTCTATTGTGATGGAGCTCGACTCTTTGAGTGAAGAAGAGGTGTTGGAGCTAGAGATTCCGACAGGTAAACCCATTTTCTACATCTATGAAAAAGGAGAGTGTCTGCGCTTATGAAGCTCCACTTTGCTATCCCTAAAAAGGAGTCTCTCAGAGAGGCTTATGAAGCGATCTACACCCTTTTGGGAGCTGAGGAGAGCGAGCATTTTATTTTTACCTCGTCGGGCGCAGAGGCAGTGAATAGTGTTGTGATGGCCGCCTACATCGATGTGACGCGCAAGACGGGGAAGAATCACTATCTCTCTTCTAGCATGGGTGAGGCGCCTGCAATTATGGCGCAGACGCGACTCCAAGAGATGGGGTGTTCTTTCGATATGGTTCCCGTTACAGAGGAAGGAGTGATGGATGTAAAGAGTGTAACCGAAGCGATTACACCGCGTACAGCGCTACTCTCCTGCTCTTATGCTTGTGCTATGACGGGGGTGGTACAGCCGATTGCAGAGATCGCACAGTTGTGCAAAGAGCGTGGCATTCTGTTCCACGTCGATGTGACGCATGCTTTGGGCAAAATCGAGATCGACTGTCCTGCTGATTTTCTTACCTTTGATGGGGAGCAAATGGGAGCCCTTCCTGGAACGGGGGGCATATTAATGAGAGGGGAAGTTGAAATGAGTCCGCTCATTTTGGGCGGCATACTCAATACCTCAGCTTTATTAGAATTAGGGAAGGCAGCAAAAACGGCGCACGAAAATCGGGATCACAACTACATGGAGTTGACAGGACTCCGTCTAGTGTTAGAGGAGCGTCTGCGTAAATTGATTCCCGATTCTGAAATTGTATTGGAAAAAAGCTTGCGGCTGCCACACATCATTGCATTCATTATCCCTGGTGTTACTACAGATGCTCTTCTCTATCGATTGCAGCGAGAGGGGATTTTTGCCAGCGGGGGAGGAAATCATTTCCAGCGTCTTGCCTTTCTTTTAGAGGCGTGTAAAATAGAGGGGAGCAAAAGGGAGAGCGGTATCAGTTTTGCCCTCACTTCTTATTTCACTCAAGATGAAATTTTGCGCGAAGTAAAAATGATTTTCGAAGTGACTTGTGAGTTAAGACGCTATTCAGAGCATTTATTTGAGGAAGTGTTATGAGTTTGACTGATCTTCTCCTTCCTCCTGTTTGGGAGAGATATTCTAAAAAGATGGTACAGAAAATCGAGAATCCGCGGAATTTTGGTCGGTTTACAGAAGATCGTGGGTATCGCTATGTGGAAGGGCGTGAAGGGTTTCTTGTAAATGGGAATGCAGTCGCTCTCTACTGGCTTGTCGATGAAAGCGATGGTGTGATTGTCGATGCGAAATTTCAGATGTTTGGTCCCTCAGCCTTAATCGCGGCCCTGGAGATCGCCTGCACGATTCTTGTAGGAAAAAACTATGACCAGGCAAAAAGAGTGAGTGCAGATCTAATCGATCGCGAACTGCGTGATCACCCTGAAAAAGAGGCTTTTCCAGTGGAGATGCGCTCCTACCTCAATTTCGTCATCGACGCTATCGATGATGCGGTCGATAAATGTCTCGACTTGCCCTTGCCCCAAACTTACGTCTCTCCGGTACCTCATGCTATTAAGGGAGAGGGGTATCCAGGATTTATGGAGCTCACGCACGACCAAAAGCTCGCGGTCATTGAACGAGTGATACGCGAGGAGATCCGTCCCTACATTGAGCTCGATGCAGGCGGGATTGAATTGATAGAGCTCAATAAAGAGGAGCTCCTAATCGCCTATAAGGGGAGCTGCACCTCATGCTTCTCCGCGATTGGCGCGACCCTTTCAACCATTCAAGAAATCATCGCAGCAAAAGTGCATCCCGATCTTGTCGTAATCCCAGACATGACCCAATTACATCTTTAAAAACTTGAATTGAGGTAACTATTATTGACCGATTTGGAGTCATTAAACAGCAGGGTTTTGGCACAACCAGAGAGTGTCTATCTCAATTTAATCGGCTATACGAGCGCCTGTTCGGCTATGAGCTCGCATTTTTGGAAAAAATCTGCACCTAAGAATCAAGATTTTACGCTCACTCTACCTATCTGAATAGTTACGAATTGTGGAATGTCTTCATTGATTCTATATTTATTCTTGAGTCAAATGGTTAGTTGATATAGACTTCTCTGCTTAATTCACTCTTATTAAGGAGAAAAGTATGTTTTTACCAGCTTCTGGCGATGTGCCGATGTTTTTACAAGGTTCTGTCGTTGTGCCGATGGAGGTTAAAAATATTCGTTATCAGGAAGTAGGTACTGTAGCGAGCTTCCCAAGTGTATTAAATATCCATGCTTTTCATATTAAGGATGATACTCTCTATTTTCGCCTCGATTTCGAAACGGTAGTCACTGTTCCATGCAGCAATCTTCCTGTGGTCCTAGAGATGGGAGAGAGATGTTTGTGGCGAGAGGGGAGAAATATTTACGTCCTGAGCAGTCTCGACGGTTTATTTATAGATAAAGCCTTTTTACATTGCACTACAGTAAGAGAGAGGCCTCCCACCGCAGAAGCGCAAGAGGGATTGTCCAAAATTGTAGCAGTGGCTGTCGACAGAATCGCCTCGGCCTGGTTACTCAGCTAACCAGAGGCTTTTAGCTATTTGAGGCACAAGAATCCCTGATAGGGGCAAGACAACCCAAAAAATAAGGTTTATTTACAACGGAAACGATTTTTCAACCAACGGAAACGACAAAGGAGATTTTATGTCAGCAGTTACTTTTAGCGCAGGCCCAGGTAGAGCTACAACACAAAGAGTAGAGAGCCGGGATGGTTTGCACGCCATTTTGAACAGGTTAGCTGTAGGTCAATTCGCTCTGATTGCAGAGGGAGCACAAGAGAGAGTTTATTATAGAACAGGTGTCGAGCAGGTCACTTACGTTGATGTCCAGCAAGGCCAAGATGAAGCAATGGCAGAGGGAAGTCAACGTCTTAGAAATTGCAGAAGAAGCCTCAACTTAGAAACGGGGATCTTTCACGGAAAGTCTATGGGAGTAAAAGTGTTGACTCTAGTTGCAGGCAAAGAGAATCCCAGTGCAGCAGCGGTCTATAGCGGATTATATCCCCTCTTTGCCCAAGCGGCAGAAGCAGGAAGAGTAGTAATCAATATACTACGCAGCTAAAAAAACAGTAGTAAAAAATAAACTACATATCTATAAAAAAGAGCTT
>JBJXGG010000174.1:0-4530 GCA_046153495.1 Chlamydiales bacterium | reverse complement strand
CAAAAAGGATGAGGAAAAAAAGGTTGAGGGTGATGTCTGGCCATTGGTTGTGTTTTACGGCCATAATCATTCCAAAGAGTTGGCAAAGTCCAAATGTCAGTACCATCGGAACAACCGCTAGCGCTAGAGAGTACTTCATCCTTTTCGAGACTTCGCTAATCACAGTTTTATTGCTGTCGTTACGCAGCGTACCAAAATCCAGCAGTGTCACACGGCCTAAATAACGAAAAAAACGGGTCTCCAAAAAAAATGTGGCTAATTTTTGTACTCCTTGTTTCGTAAAGGAGGCCTCTCCGCCCGCCTCATTATACCACTTGGCTAAATCTCCTACTTTCCCCTCCAATTTGTCATTGCTGTCCCAAGCGTGGAAGCGAAGCGAGGCGAGTTCTTGATTGCTGGCTGCAATAGCTCTGTTTACTTGCCTCTTTTCTTTTGAAAGAGTAGTACCTACAAATCCTTGTTTAGTGCCGCCTCGTATAAATAAGTTCGCGGCGATGCCTCTTTCTATCAGACTCAAATGAGGGTCCTGGGCCTTTTTTAATAAAATGGGCATAACAAACCGGGCACGATCTCCCCATCTTGTCCGTAGAAGATGGTAGTCTTGGACGCTCATCTCTTTGTCACCTCTCTTCTTAGTAGCAAGTTGCTGCAGACCAATATCGACTTTCTTCTCGTCCAAAGCATACCAGTGATTAAAAAGGATAGGGAGGGTCAATCCGTAGTGCTCACGAAATTGGAGGTGGTGGTTCTCTTCCATACTACCTTCCATATCGGCTGAGCGGGTTAGGTCTCCTGTGTGTGAACGATCTGCCACATTCACTGGATCGCCAGGCACAAGGTTGAGAATCACAAAGTTGACTAAAATGATGGCAAAAAGAGTAAGAGGAAGAAGAAAGAGTCGTCGGATTAGATAATCTGTCATTTATCGTCCCCGCGCTCGATCCAAACCACTTGCAAGTTGGGTTCAGGAATATCGGCGCCTGGAATCAGATCTTGTCGTTCTCTAGGAATAAAAATGTTTTTAACATGATCTCGATAAAGCAGCCGGATTTTCGGGGTATAAAGGAAGGTGTAAGGCGCCTCCTCATGTACAATTTGATGGAATTGATGGTAGAGCTCTTTGCGCTTTTCATGATCACTTTCGTAATTCAGAGAGTCGATGATCTCATCGATATGGATGTTCGCATATCCAATCGCGTTCGATGATCCTTTCTCTTTTGCACCTGAGGAATGCCAGATCTGCCGAGGGTCGTCAGGAGGAGTACCTAACTTCCATCCCATAAAAATCGCGTCAAAAGATTTCTCGTCAAACTGTCTCGATAGATCGGTGATATCAAGGCCATATAGCTGGCAATCGATCCCAATCTCTTTAAAGGAGGTGGCGATATATTCAGCAATCACTTTGGCAGAAAGACTTTTGACAAAATAACAGAGACGGAATCGAAAGGGGACTCTCTTGCCATCAATCAATTTGTCTCGGATGCCGTCTCCCGTTGTGTCGACCCACCCCTCTCTTTCCAAAATCCTCTCAGCTTCCGTTGGATTGTAAGGCCAGTTCGGAACGGTAGTATCATAAGCAGAGGAGTAACAAAAGAAGGGGCCTGTGATGGAGACTGCCATCTCATTGAGGTTCTGCACAATGATGCGCTGCCTGTCGATAGACATCGTTAGTGCCCGTCGTACCTCAGGGGTCGAAAAATATTTTGTCGCAACATTCCACCCTAAATAGTAAAAACACCGATCCACATAATCAATCGAATGGATCGCTTTTCCCTCTCTTTGTTGGGTTGCATATTCGGGGCTTTTGAGAAAATTTTCATACTCGAGCAGTTGGCTAGGTGAGAGATAACAGACATCGAGATTGCCAGCCTTAAAGTCTTGCCAAACGGCATCAAAGCTCTCTCGGAAATAGTAATGGACGCCATTTACCAGAACCGCATACGGGTCGTGATAATCGGGATTGCGGGCAAAATAGACACCCTCTTCGTCCATCCCGTCAAACAGATAGGGGCCACAGCTAGGGATCACATTCTTTGCCCAGTGATGCGCAAAATTCTGCGCCCAAATAGAGTTCTTGCGGTAGGTATCCGGATCGCTTTCTTCATCCACAATCTTCTGCCCATCGGCAAAATATTGGTACACAAAGGAGGCCAAAGGCTGTAAAGAGCCGGTAAGACTCAATGAGGTATATTTGACTTTTTGCTCCTTCTCATGTACTTTCCATCGCACGATAAAGGTGTAGTCATCGATAATTTGAAATTCTTCGACATCATTGTAGTAAGTACGCAATGAGACAGCTTTTGGCTCTGAAACATAAGGGTTCATGACAGCATCATAGAAAAATTTGAAATCGTGAGCGGTCACTCGGTGTTTTTCAAAAAAATGGGGAGCAAGAGCTAAGCTGTCAGGAAAATGTCTACTATTGAGCGGAGCCCAAAAGATATCATCCCGCAGATAGACCCAATATTCTGGAGCGGAGGAGCCATCTAAACGGGGACGCGCTTCGATTTTAAGCGCCAAGTCAGGGGCTATTGTCTCATATTTTCCAAATTGTAGCTCGGCGACGGTGCCTGTGCACATGCTAGTCATATTGGAGACGTCTCGAAAGCTATTGAAAGGATGAAGATGCTCGGGGCGACCGATCATAGCCTCTTTCCGAATACCACAAGGATGAAAGTTAGCAGAAAGTAGTGAGGGGAGAGTGATTTGAAAGAAGGGATCGGCTTCCATCAAATTGGGATAAGCAGAATCGATGTGGGCGCGATTTTGTTTGGAGCTCTCTGCTCCAGAAAGGGAGGCGCGAGATAAAGAGCCGCCTGGTTGACTTTGCAAACGGGAGATGTTTGCCGTCTCTTTGCGCAAAAGTTCGAGATCGGATCGTAGTAGCTTAAGATCTTTTTCTACCAGCGTAGAAGACCACCACACCATCCCTAGTAAAAGAAAGATCCCAATTGTTGCTATACTTCTGAAAAAACCAAAGCTTTTCCGTCTCATTTTTTGATTTTATGTCCTGCTAAGTTTCCTAGACCATCGTACGCCGCGTACTTATATAAATCATGAAGAGTGGGATAATTATAAACGCTTCCAATCATATCCATCAAAGATTTTTTATTTTCAATCAAGCCAGCTCCGTGGTGGATCAACTCAGTTGCCAAATGACCGATGATATGGACACCGCGTACGATAAGATCATCGCGTGTGAAGAGGATTTTTAGCATCCCTTTTTCTGCGCCCATGATTTTTCCCCTAGGCATATCTCGGTGACGGGCGATTCCGGTACAGTAGGAGATGCCCTTTTCCTTTGATTCCTCTTCGTTTACCCCAGCGCAGGAGATTTCGGGCACTGTGTAGACTCCATAAGGGAGTACGTGCGCTATCTGTTCGATATCTTTTGTCTGGAACATGTGGGCTACTGCTACGCGTCCCTGATCCATACTTGTGCTCGCGAGCGACGGGAAGCCGATCACATCGCCGCAAGCATAAATATTGGGTACAGAGGTTTGATAATTCTCGTTCACCGAAAGCGATTCTCGTTTATCATAAGTGATGCCCACCTTCTCTAGATTTAACCCCTTCACATTCCCATTTCTACCGGCAGCAAAAAGGAACATGTCGACATGGAGTAACTCTCCAGAATCTAAATGCACTGCAATGTTATCCTGCTCGTTTGGTGGCACCTTAATGGAGTCTACTCCTCTATTAAAGAGTAGATCGATCTCATCTTTCTCCATGGAGTCAATGAATTCACGTACAATTTCTTGATCGATAAACGGGAGAATTTTGCTACCTCGATTGATCAAAAAGACTTTCGTGCCCATTGTCGAAAAAATAGTGGCATATTCGCATCCAATTACGCCAGCGCCCAATACAGCGATAGAACGGGGGAATCGTTTGATATTCAAGATAGAGTCCGAGTCATGGATTCGTTTGTGATCAAAGGGGATGTTGTCAGGGTGGAAAGGGTAAGAGCCCGTCGCAATCAAAATAAAATCGCCTTCTAAGTCGATCTCCTTCGCCCCCTGGATATGGATCGTGTTTTTATCGACAAAAGAGGCCTCTCCATGAAAAATATCGACCTTGTGTTGGGTTAAGTTCTTGTGGACAAGCTCACTTTCTGTCTTGATGATGTAGTCTTTGCGGAACATGAAGTTTTCTACAGTCGCCTCTCCCTCAATATCGCGGTCGACTCCATAAAGGCCCTTGTCAAATTTACCCGATAAGTAGAGAGCAGTCTCCTTCAATGTTTTGGAAGGGAGGGTTCCAGTAGCAACCCCAGCGCCCCCATAGTAGGGAGCTTTTTCTACTAAGGCGACACGATGCCCAAAATAGGCGGCTTTCACAGCAGCTTTTTCCCCCGCAGGGCCAGATCCTATTACAATTAGCTCATATCTCCGCATTTCCATTCCCCAAAGCGATGATTAATCAACTTGGCAGTTTCCACAGAAATGAGACGATAAGCAAGATGTTTTTTTGTCGGGGGCAGGCTATACCCATTCCACCTCAAGATTTGGGATTTCGGCTGCGCCAAAG
>JBJXGG010000182.1:0-8784 GCA_046153495.1 Chlamydiales bacterium | reverse complement strand
CAAAAGCTGCACGCGCTATGATAGAGGCTGCTGCTACAACAAGATCTTCTTCCCCGTGTGTCCTTTGCGTGAGAGTTACACTCTTCTTTTTTTTTTTGAGTGCATTCTCTACGACATACTCTGCCGCGAATTTGTCGATGATAACATTGCTGCATCCTGTCTTATCTAGTAGTGTTTCGATTACGGTAGCATGTCCCCAGCCAAGCAGCAGATTAAGATTGCCAAATTTGTCATAGAGTTCGTTATAGCGCTCTGGGTTGATACGCACAATGCAGTGAGGAAAGTTTTTGCGGATCTTGGTTGCAATTTTAAGAATCGTAGGATCCTGCAACCGCTTGGAGTCTTTGACCCCCATCTTGGCAAGTTCTTCCACGCTATTTTCTTTCGCGTAAACTCCAGCTACGCAGAGAGGTCCAAAAAAATCTCCTTTGCCCGATTCGTCCACGCCAATTCTCGCGCTCTTGTCCATGTTCTCGTAGCCATAGGTAAAGGTCTTCAATATTTCTGGCTCTAAAAAGAAACGGATAAATTCCTCCATCTCTTTTCCCTGCACCATTAACTTGCCTGATGTGTAGAGGGTCAGAGAGATTCCTTGTTTCTTTGCCTGAAATACCGTGTGCACCGGTTTCGAAAATACAAAGCCTTGCTCTTCCAATTTCTCATGTAATAGATCGGCTAACTCTAAATCTAACTTTGCTAAAAAATGGGCCATAGACCGTGCAGTGTAGCGCAACTAATGACGCGATACTAGACTTAAAATTATTTTTTCACTAGTATAAACACGGAGGTGGCGAGTTGCGTAAATTTGTTATTGTAGCGCTGTCAGTTCTTTTGACTGGTTGTTTTTCTGCAAACTATTGCTCGAAAACGCTCGAGTTGGCGCAGACAGATCTCGCGCAAAATATTTATGAGAGCATTGCGCAGCAATCGGTTGAAACTGTTTCCGGTATTCCAGAAAAGTGGTGGGAGTTATTCGAAGATGAGCAACTGAACTATTTAATCGAGCTGAGTCTTTGTTGTAATCCCAATATTAAAGTGGCGCAGCATCGGGTGAATCTTGCTTATGAAGTGGCAATGCAGGCAAGATCGGATCTGCTTCCCTATATTGATGCCTTTGGTGGCTATCAACGACAAAAGTTTAGTCTATACGAGTTCGGTGTTCCCGCGCTTGTTCCTTTTCTGGAGGGGAAAAATCTCTTCATTAATTTGGCGCAAGCCCTATTGCGAGGGTCGTTTACTCTCGATGTCTGGGGCAAAAATCGAGCGCTCTATTGTGAGCAAGTAAATGAGACGGAGGCTACGCGGCAAGATTTAGAGCAAGCGAAGCTTGTTTTGGCAACATCTATCGCCAGTGCCTACTTCAATCTCCAAAGTCATCTTGTGCAACTACAAATATTAGAGCAAAATACGACTGATAAGCGCAAAGTCTCTGCATTGATCAAGCAGCGGTTTTACCATGGAGTGACTTCCGAGTTTTTCCTCTACACAGAAGATCGAGATGTAGCTCTTTTACAAGATCAGGTGGAGGAAATGAAGGGGATAATTGCTACGGATAAGCATACACTCGCTGCTCTTGTTGGGAACGTGGCCTCTCTATGCGATACTTGTATCGATATCGATATTCAGATAAGAGCAAAATACGATTGCCCCTTCCCTTTGCCAGAAAGCTTACCTCTTAATCTGTTAGCTAGGCGGCCTGACGTAAGAGCGCAAGTTTATAGAATAGAATCGGCTAGACAAGATGTTGTCGCTTCTAAAGCGCGCTTCTTACCTAATATTGATTTGGTCGGCTCCATTGGTCCGGTATCGTTTTTGCTAACAAAGTTTTTTACAAAAGAGGCCGTATCGTGGCTAGGAGAGGCTGAGGCAATTCTTCCTCTTTATACGGGTGGACAGCTTTGTGCAAAGTTAGGGCAGTCTAAGGAGGCGCTCGAGATTGCGGTGCAGCAATATAATCGGCTGGTTTTGAAAGCAGTGCAAGAGGTGAGTGACGCTTTGAGCAATCTTACAACGGCAGATAGTAGACGGGGCCAAATCCGCAGAGCAGTGGAGGATGCCAAGGATTTAGATAGATTGACCCAAGAGAAATTTGATCATGGAATCGATACATTTGTCAGTGTATTGAATTCTCGCGCCAATGTGTTAGTACAGCAATTGACAGAGGCTCAAATTCAGCTTTCCAGGATGCAAGCGATGGTAGATTTAATTCAGTCGATAGGAGGGGGGTACTGTGGAAGGCTCTAATGAAGGTGTAGGCTCACTTCCTAAGGGAGCAGCAACTCCTACGAATAGTAAAAAGCGCAAAGTCGTCTTAATCGTAATCACGACTATTTTTCTTTTATCAGGGATTGCATGGTTTGTATATTGGCTATTTTATGGCCGCTTTTATGTTTCCACCGAAGATGCATATGTACATGGAAATCAAGTGCAATTGACAACACAAGTCTCTGCAGGGATCAAGGCGATTTATTGCGATGAAACGGATCTTGTGGAAAAGGGACAGTTGGTCGTAGAGATGGAGAATTCAAATTATGTGCTTGCCTATGAGTTAGCTACGGAAAATCTTGCAAATACAGTACGCACTGTGGTCTCGTTGTTCCAAGATATGGGAGCTCAAAAAGCTGCCTTTTTAGTGAGTAAAGCCAGACTGAAATTAGCAGAGCAAGAACTCAACAACCGAAAAGATCTCGTAGAGACGGGAGCTATTTCTATAGAAGAGTTTGAGATATATAAGACGCGCGTGGAGACAGCTACGGCGGAACTGTTAGAATCAAATGAGAATCTGGGAGCAAGTAGAGCGAAGGTTGAAGGAACATTGATTGCGACACATCCTCTTGTTCTTGCAGCTTTGACCTCACTGCGTGAGAGTTATCTCAATCTTATTCGGTGTCGTGTGCTAGCGCCGATGACTGGCTTTGTCGCTATACGTAGCGCTCAGGTAGGAAACTATGCGAAAGCGGGAGATACTTTGATGCAGATTGTCCCGCTTGACTATCTTTGGGTGGAGGCGAATTTCAAAGAGACAAAACTTGGTAAAGTACGTATAGGCCAGCCGGTGAGCTTTTATTCCGACATCCATGGAAGAGGGGCAAAATATAAAGGAAAAGTGGTCGGATATCAGGCGGGATCGGGAAGCGCGTTTTCTCTACTTCCTCCAGAAAATGCTTCGGGTAACTGGATTAAAATTGTCCAGAGGGTTCCTATACGCGTGAACATTCCCCAAGAGATGTTGCGAGACAATCCTCTTGTAATCGGGCTGTCCATTCATGCAAAAATCGATATCCGAGAGACTACAGGAGAGATGTTAGCTGTTGTACCCACTTTTGAACCCCGCTATCATACTGATATTTATCAGACTCAGGTGGAGCAGATGGAAGCGTTGGAGCCTATCATTAAAAATATTATTCGCAGCAATATTCCTGAAGCGATGCGTGCATTTGCGGGGCTAGAGGTTGAAGATGGAAGCAGCTATCAAACAAACTGAACATGGCTTAAAGGGATTTTCCAGGATCATGGGAGTGTTGGCTGTGGCGGTTGGCACGCTTTTGATCGCGATTGACCAGTTTATTGTAAACGTCTCAGTATCTACTATTTCAGGTGAGTTAGGGGTCAGTAATAACAACGGTGCGTGGTCGATCACTGCCTATACAACAGCGAGTGCTGTGGCGATTCCTTTGACGGGGTGGCTCACAGCGCGTATAGGGCGGATCCGTCTTCTAACTCTTTCCGCTTTTCTTTTTGCTTTCACCTCTTTTCTTTGTGGTACAGCCGATACATTAGGACAACTCGTATTCTACCGAATATTACAAGGAATTGTAGGAGGCCCTCTGATTCCTCTTTCTCAGTCTCTGTTGTTGATATTGATTCCCAATAAGGGGGTAGCGATGGGGATTTTTGGAATGGTAGTGATGGTAGGTCCTGTTATTGGCCCTGTGCTCGGAGGATGGATTACCTATGATTATGGATGGCGTCCTATTTTTTACATCAATGTGCCGATCGGGATTTTTGTGGGTATTGTCGTTGGGACCATCCTATCCCATATGGAGAGTAAAAAAGAGAAGGTGCCTCCTGATGTGATAGGAATTGTACTTCTTTTCTTTTCAGTGGGGGCATACCAGATTGTGATGAATAAAGGGTATGATTGGGCGTGGTTCAGTGATAGTCGGATCCGCTTTTTGACCATCATTGCCGTAATTTGCGGAACTTTTTTGGTAGCTTGGGAGTGGTTTCATGAGCGTCCTGCTGTCAATTTTCGTTTCTTCAAGGATCTCGATTTTACGATTGCCCTGGTCATTATGACTCCGGTTATGGCGATAGTATTTTGTAATCTTGTCATTGGCCCTCTATGGGTACAGGCCAATCTAGGCTATGATCAGCTGTGGGCTGGTTTTACACTCGCTCCTTTGGGTATTACTGCTAGTATCGTGTTTCCTATTGTAGGACGTCTCTTAACGAAGATAGACGTGCGTATCTTTGTGGTAATCAGTCTAGTAATCATGGCTTCCGCTTTTTATTGGATGAGTTGTTTCACTATTACCACCGATTTTCGAACGATGGCTTATTCTCGTATGTTACTGGGCGTCGGTTTTGCTATGTGCTATCCTCCCATGATGTTGATATCGATCACTAATATTGCGCCAGCCGAGATGCCATCGGCAGCAGGAGTTTTCTCTTTTGCTCGTATGCTTGGCTTAGGCTTCGGGATCTCTTATGGCACAAACTACTTTTACACAAGGGAAAACTTTTTCCAAGAGCGATATGTCTCCTACATTATTCCTTCCAATTATGCATACGCCCCTTACATGGAGATTTTAAAAGAGAAGCTGGGAATCGTGGGGCAACGGGCTGACCAATTTCTTTATAATATGGTATTTAACCAGGCGTCGACAGAGGTCTTCTTACAGACATGTTATCTATCGGCTATTTTACTATTGAGCGTTTTGCCCCTTTTGCTCTTTGTACGTCCTCCGAAAGCGGCTCACCAGTAGACTAGAGCCCAGAAGGCAGAGGAGGGATCCGGCACATAAGACAGAAGTGGTATTGGTAAAAGCAAAGAGAACACTTCCTAAAAATGGGATGATCATCCCTCGTAACCCTACAGCTAAGATATTGACTTCACTGTATGCTACACTCTCCTCTTTTTGGGAGAAGCTTACTGCCGACATGTGCCAACTCATCTCGCTACCCGCTTGCATGATGCCATAGGAGATGTAGGCTATGTAGAGGAGGGGAACCCAGCTCTGTGCACACAATAAAAGAGGTTGAAAGAGAGCAGCAATGCCAGCTACCACTGCACTAAAAAGGAAGATGTTGCGTCTGTTAAAAAAGGAGGCCCAAAGTGGGGAGGTGAGAGTAAAACCTATCCCTTTACAGACGGTAAGCGCGAGCATAATTTCGGTGTAAGAGAGTTGGAGATTGTCGATAAAAAAGATAGGCAAGATTGGCTGGATAATCATCAGTCCAGCTCCGCCTAGCATAAAGCCGAGCTGGTACCAAGCAAACGCTCGGTTTTTGAAAAGAAGAGAGAAAGAGCGTTTCCATGGATGTAAAATAGGGCTCACGATTTTCAGATCTTTTGATAATAGAGCGGGAATCTTAAGCAAAAAGAGCGTAGAAGTGATACCAATAATCGCTGTGATAGGGAAGAGAAACCGCCAAGCGTCATGATTGCGATCGAGGATAAATCCAAGTAGTAGGGGAAGGACTGTAGTACCTAAATATTCCGCGCCATTGCCTAGGGCGAAAACTTTCGAGCGGCGGCTGTTGGGTATATGTTTTTTGAAAAGCTCCATCCAGGCGGGCACGCTGCCGCGCGAAAGCACCATGTAGAGGCCAAAGGAGAAAATGATATACCAACTTGAGCGAGCCCAAACGAAAAAGAGAAAAGGGACAAAACGTAACACATTTGCCAACGTAAGGCTCCAGACCAAATTTTTTCTGTCTGAGTGGAGATACGAGCTCCAATAGACAGAAAAAAGGGCAGAAGCAGGCTTGAGAGCGACCAAAAAAGTGAGTTGCAGGGGTGAGACATGAAATTCCTTATAGAGGATCATGGCCAATGCGCTCATCATCGCCCAGAAAGGGAGACCCATAACTCTTGTGCCGATGAACGCAAAAGACGTGCTTCGGCTCTTCGCAGAAGGATACATGACAGCAAATTATATATTCAGTTAGTGGTTGTTGTCAAAATCTCAAATTTTTAATTGCAATAAGTCTTACAGAAGGAGTCGCAGAAGTGGGTATAAAGATACAACTTCACGGCATCTAAGACGCCATCTTTAAACATCCTTGTGAGAAGCAGAGATTGTAGGATATAGCGGACTCTGCGAGCCAATCACGGTATTGTGTAAAGTCGAGATAACATGATATTGCGATAGCAATAATTCCGCTCTAGGTCTATATTGAGGTCTATGCAAACAGAAATGATACAACTAGGAGAGCTGCTGAAAAAGCGGCGAGAAAGTAGAGGTATCTCTCTTAAAGAGGTTGAGAATGCTACCTCTATTCGTCACAACTATTTGGAAGATATAGAGAAGGGACATTTCGGGAAGCTGATATCGCCTGTGTATGCGCAGGGGTTTATCAAAAAATATGCTGCATTTCTTGAGTTAGATGGGGAAAAATTGCTCGGTGAGTATCCCTATGTGATGAAGATCCTTAGTGAGACGTGCCGTGTCGAAGAGGGTGTGAGTTTTCTTGGATCTATGGAAGTGCGTGGTTCGCCTGGCGGAGAAGTCAAGTGGCTGCCGAATGTGGTGTGGGTTACTCTCTCTGTGCTCGTGATTTTAGCTGGCTGGTTTCTTGCCCGCCGATTTGGGCTGTTTTAATGATACGTTTTTTCCTTATCGGGATGGCTATGGGTGTGTGTGATTTGATACCCGGCGTCTCCGGGGGAACTGTCGCTTACATATCTGGCATTTATACCGATTTCTTGGATAGCATTAAGTCGTTAAGTTTTCAATCGTTGAGAACGATTCGTTGGCGTTTTTTGCTCCCATTAGGCTTTGGTATCGCAGCGAGTGTCTTGCTTTTTTCACGCACGGTCTACTTCCTTATGCAGCATTATCAGTGGGCTCTATTCTCCCTTTTTTTTGGGCTGATTCTTGCTTCGGCTCTACAATCTATGCGCTCTTTTTCTTGGAGACACTCTCGTTGTTGGTTGAGCTGTAGTCTCGGATTTGGAGCCGCTTATCTCCTTTCGGGGCTCTCCGTAGACGGGACGGCTCATATTCCGCACTTTTGGCTCTTTTTTTGTGGAGCTCTAGGAGCAGCTGCCATGTTGCTTCCCGGTATTTCTGGAAGCTTTATCTTGCAGGTCTTAGGAGTTTACCCTTTATTTATCAAAGCATTAGCAACTATTACCTTATGGGAGTCATTGACATTTATTGTGGTCATTGGTTTGGGCGTTGCTACCGGTTTTATCCTATTTTCTCGTTTAGTGAGTTATCTTATTGCACGTTATCCACAAGTGATGAAATTTGCTCTTAGCGGTCTCATGCTAGGTGGGTTACGGGCGCTTTGGCCTTTTTCTTCGGGTCACATTTTCAGTGCTTTGCTATTGTGTGTGTTAGGTTTTGTTTTTACAGTGATATTAGAGAATTGGACAAGAAAGCTAGCTCAACCTTGATTCATAGCATCAGAACTGATAAAATAAAAAAATAATATTACATAGAAGGTGTTGTGTCTCAACCAGAAATTCATAAGAATCATCTTGTGGGTGAGAAATCGCTCTATTTGTTGCAGCATATGCACAATCCAGTCGACTGGTATCCTTGGGGAGAGAAGGCGTTTACCGCTGCTCGCGTTGAGGACAAGCCGATTTTTCTTTCAATCGGGTATGCGACATGCCATTGGTGTCATGTAATGGAAAAAGAGTCTTTCCAAAACAAAGCTTTGGCAGAGATGATGAATGAGGTCTTCATCAATATTAAGGTAGATCGAGAAGAGATGCCTGAGATTGATAGTCTATACATGGAGTTTGCGCAAGCGATGATGTCGGGTGGGGCGGGCTGGCCTCTTAATGTGGTGTTGACGCCTGATTTGAATCCTTTTTTTGCAGCGACCTATCTTCCTCCTGACTCTAATCGAGGTTTACTGGGGATGCGTCAACTGGTGCTACGGATCAAGCAGATTTGGGCAGATCCAGATGAGCGTGAAACGGTGATTGTGCAAGCAGGAAAGATTGTCGATGTTTTTTCCGACCACGCCATTCCTCCGTCTACGCAGATTCCTGCCCAGGAGAAGATCGTGGAAGCAGCGGAGATGATTTTCAAAGCGGCTGACCCCATTTATGGAGGAATGAAGGGAACTCCTAAATTTCCGATAGGGTTTCAGGCCTGTTTCCTATTGAGGGAGGCTCGTTCCAAAACAGAGAGTCGAGCGCTCTTTTATGTCGAGCGAACGCTAGAGATGATGCATAGAGGCGGAATTTATGATCACTTAGGAGGGGGCTTTGCTCGCTACTGTATTGATGAACAGTGGATGGTGCCCCACTTCGAGAAGATGTTGTATGATAATGCCATTTTGACGCGCGCCTATACCGAGGCTTATGAGTTTACGCGTCACAATTTTTATAGAGAGATCGCAGAACAGACTTTAGAATATGTGATGCGCGAGTTGCGCGATGGGGCAGGCTATTTCTATTGTGCAGAAGATGCTGATTGCGGGGGAAAAGAGGGAGGATATTATACTTGGACCTTCGAAGAGATCCACAAAGTATTAAAGGAGGATGCGTCGCTTTTTTGCGAGTTTTACGGAGCGAGCCCTACAGGAAATTTTCACGGA
>JBJXGG010000170.1:0-5161 GCA_046153495.1 Chlamydiales bacterium | reverse complement strand
ATAATGCGACAGATTTGAATGATCGTTTCGAAACGCATGTTTTTACACATGAGTGAGAAACGATCATTCAAAGATGATACATTATACGGCCCTAATTTTTAACTTTATTTCTGATAAATGGTATAATACATTTCCGCAAAATAAAGATAAAATTCAGAGAACTATAGTGGATAAGTGGCTTGCAATTTGTTGTATGCCTCTTCTAAAGCCTCTTCCACTTCTAAAAACGTTTGGAGGCGGAGTATGCGATCTGCGAGCGCAGAGGCCTCTACTATGCTGATTCTGCGGATGACATTCTTTACTAAGGGGAGCGAACAAGCAGCGACGGAGAGTTCGTGTACTCCTAATCCTAGTAGGAGCGCTGTAAAACGAGGTGCCGCTGCTATTTCTCCACAAATAGAGACGGGCGTTTGGGCACGCACTCCTTCATGCACAATCATTTTGATCATACGGATGATACTGGGATGAGCTGGGGTATAAAGATAACTCATGGCGGGATTACCTCTATCTACGGCGAGAGAATATTGTACAAGATCGTTCGTTCCTATAGAGAGAAAATCACATTCTCGTGCAAGGATATCACAGGTCATAGCCGCAGAAGGCACCTCTATCATACAGCCAATAGGGATATTACGCGAAAAAGGAACCCCTTTTTTTGTCAGCTCTGCTTTCGCCTCTTCCATAATCGCTTTGGCCTCACGCAGCTCTAATACACCAGAAATCATAGGGAAGAGAATACTCACCTCCCCAAATGCACTGGCCCGGAGAATAGCGCGGATCTGCGTCTTGAAAGCGGTTCGCTCTTTCAACATAAGGCGAATCGCTCGGCAGCCCAAAAATGGGTTTTTCTCATAACGGGTCGGATAGAAAGTCCCGAGCTTATCTCCCCCTATGTCAAAGGTCCTTATCACCGAAGGATGCCCGTGTACTTTTTCTACAATATTGCGGTAGACAATAAATTGCTCTTCTTCCGAAGGAAAAGCATCTCGAGCTAGGAAAAGATATTCTGAACGAAATAGCCCTACGCCATCTCCTCCATATTTGACAAGAGTATCTAGTTCATTGAACATCTCAATGTTAGCGGAAAGGCGGGTCTTGTATCCATCTATAGTCACTGCTTCGAAAAATCCATTTTTCTGCAGCCCTTTGGCTTGGATAATACGCTTTTTCTGCTCCGCTTTGTAATATTCCAAAGTCTTTTTGGCAGGATTAATAATCACCTCCCCACTACCGCCATCGACAATCACCAGTGGTGGCTGAGGCAAAAAGAGATCAGGAAAGTCTATTTTGGAAACAAAGGGTATTCCTTTGGCACGCGCCATGATTGCGACATGCGATGTCTCTGAACCGCTCCTCGTAACAATTGCTTCTATATATTCTGTCTTCGCCTCTGCTGTATCTGAGGGAGAGAGTTCATGCGCAAATACGATCAATTGCTCGTCGATATCGGCAAGCGTACATTTTTCGTGACATCGCAAGTGCATAATAATTCTGCGGGAGATGTCCTGGAAGTCTTTCAGGCGCTCTTGGAAGAATTTGTCCGAAATTTTGTTGAATTTCTTCTCATACTCCCCAATCACAGATTTGAATACATATTCTGTATTCTTCCCTTTTTGCCGTATCTCCTTTTCCACTTGCTCGGTCATCAAAGGGTCTTTCATGATCTCTAAATGAGAGTGAAGAATATCCACCGCTTCGGTCCCACCCTCCTTTTTCATCCTCTTTTGGAGTGTGAGAAGATCTTTGCGTGAACGCTCTAATGCCTGATAATATCGCTCTACCTCTTTCTCAATCTTCTCGTTAGGCACGGAAAACTCGGGAATCTTTTCATCGATCACCGTGAAAACAAAGGGCACCCCTATCGCAATCCCAGGACAGATTGGATATCCCTTTAAACAAATTTCTCCTTGTGTAAGAGTCCTCTTCGACATCAAAATTCCTCTCCAAATTGATCCTCGAAACCGCGCTCAAGACGCTCCATAGTCTCTTGTGCATCCTCTCCTACAATCTCAACAAGGAGTAGACCATTCTTTTGTACGGCAAGCATGAGTATACTTAAAATACTTTTTGCGTTGATCCTCTCTTTTTTATAGGTAAAAAATATCTCACTCCTACTCTCCTGTAAAAGCTTGACGATCATCGTTGCGGGGCGGGTATGCAACCCTAACTCATTTTTCACACGCAACTTCTTGATAACTGTATGTTTTACTTTTTCCACTCTTTTTTTCTATAAAGTTGCTATCATCCCACAATTCTACCTTCACGACAATATCAAGAATTTTTTTTCTAAAATCCGCGTTGCTCCAAAAAGATACGCCATGGATGGCACCTATCCCCGGCACCTCCATATGGTGCCGAGAGAGCTCTAGTCCTACGCTCTTCAATCTTTTCCCTCTTTTGCGCATACAGATCGCACATCTCCTAAGAATTTCGTTTTTTAACTCATTGCTACCGCAAACCAACTCTATACCCATTCCACCTCAAGATTTGGGACTTTGGCGTTGCCGAAATCCCAAATCTTGAGGTGGAATGGGTATAAACGGAGTTCCTTCCGATATTTTTTGTAGAGTGTTTCTAAAGCAATCATTCTATTTGCCAAATATCCTCTAAATAGTAGACCAACCAACCCAAAAATGTACCGAAAGCGAGGTTTTCTTCCAGTCGTTTTGTATCCAAAAAGTTGCTAATCGTACGATCATACTCCGAGAAAAAAAGATTGCCCATCTCATCCTCTAAATACCAATCCGCATAAAAACATTGATAAGAATGTAACCCAAATGACTCATAAAAGGGGATTAAATTTTTTGGATTAATCACTTGCCCATCAGGACGGACTAACTCTTCTCCTTGCAGGATTTCCTGAAAAGCGCGGTATGCTCGAGCCAGCATTTGCACACGAATTAACCCACTATCCGTATATTTGTTAAATCCATCGTGAATTCCTAGAAAGGCAAGATAATCGGGCGGCAATACAAAGTTGGCAAATTGCTTTTGAAGTGTCTCTAACATCTCGGGAGTAGAGGGTGGTCCCCCTTGAAAAAAACCCGTCTGATGCTGCATGGAATAGATCATATGGACTTCAAAGGGCATCCCCTCCTTCTCCTGGGTTGCATAAATCTCTACATCATCGAGATGCTCGAAAAACTCTTCGAGCTTCCTCTCATGCCTCTCTTCCTCAAAGGGAAGCTTAGCAAACCAAAACTCCTTGGTAAATTCGACGCGATCATCACGAGAAAGATGACTCAACTCGAACCACCCGCGCGGCAAAACAGGTATTTCGTGAGAAATCCGATCCCAACTCGCATCAGGATTCTTTGTGAGCGCTACTACTTTGTGAAATAGCTCTTTTGAATAATACTCTGGTGTCTCTTCACTCATTTTTCAAAATCGGGGTAGATTGTGGCTCCATCATAATTCTTTTTTTTGTATGAGACAATCCTTCTTTCAAACCGAATTGTGTAAAAAACCTTTTGGAGAATGCAATCCACCTCTTCTCCTCAGAGAGTAGGAAGGATAAACAAATCAATCTCTTCTGGCATCATCTTCCAAATCTCACGAATCGTGTCACCACGGAGGAGCTGTGCTACAATCCCCCTTCTTGGCAGATCCATAAACACCACCTTTGCTTTCATCCGACACGCTGTGTTTGAAATCGTAAATGCAGTAACATCAGTTACAATATAAGAAAAATTCGCTCGGATTCCCTCCAATTCCTTATGAAGGGTATTGAATAATTTGACAGCATTAGGATCATTCTGCGCGATGCGACCTACGTCGAGATCCGACATCACTCGCTGCTCACAAATGAAGAGAAATGAGAGGGGTTCCTTATGCTCTTGCGCCCATTCCTTGGCTAATTTCAGAGCTTGCCCTCTCCCCTTCACAATACACAGCGCCCCTCCTTGTCCGGAAAGCTCGGAAAAGGGCGTGAGCTTCACATCCTTATCCAACACAAAAGTACTCTTCTTGCGCCCTTTTGCCTCAACGGCAAGCCCACGCAATACTAACCCTATCACGATAATACTCAATAAATAGACAACAGCGTGGATCTTTGTAACAAAAATAGTTGCTTCGATAAAGAACATGATGAGCGCTGAAAAGGCTAGCAAAATACGTTCTATTCTCTTCAGAGGCAACTTTTTATCCACAGATGTTGCGCCTAAATTCATAGTAATTGCTCCTACAAAACCTGCCGCATAGAGCGACGCCAAAATCGCAATATTGTCAACCACGAGCAATACAATCAAAGGGAGTAGAGTTGCAATAATCAAAGGAAGCTTGGGCACACCAAATTGGTTCATCGATTTAAAGTTTCGAGGCAACTCTCCATCTTCCGCCATCAGATAAAATAAGTTGATCATCGAGTTGATCGACGTATTGACTGCAGAAAGAAGCAGAACACCAAAAAAGATTGCTAAAATCAGACCAAAAGCGTAGCCAAACGTGGGTCCCAATATCTCTCCCACAAATGTGCTTCCCAAGAAGCGAAAGGCTGAGTCACGGACAAGTAATCCTTGAGCAGTCTCTACATTTCCTTCTTTGAGTACAAGGCCGTTGATGGAAGTGAGCATCAATGTAAAAAAGGAGGTAAAAAAAGCTGCCTCTATGACGGAAAACCAGATCGCTTTACTTGCTATTTTAACCACTCTAGGCTCTTTTTCTGAAGCGCCAGGATCGAGTCTAAAAACGGCCGTCATGCTCGCTGCAGATTCGATCCCTGAGAGAGTCAAAACAACACCGGTAAAGGCGATCCAGTCGGGTTTGATCTTCCCGGAAAGGGGTACGAGATTGTGCCAACCCTCCAAGAGATGGCGGATCGAGAAGCCAAATAAAATCACCAATATCAAGACAGAAGCCACAGCAATCCCAAAGGCATATTGCCCCGATCGCCTCGGCCCCCAATAGTTGAGTCCGCCTATCAACAAGATAGCGATAATTGTATAGAGGGTAGGATGCGGAACGCCGAGATACTGAAAGGCAGCCATAGCACTTAATGCAGCTGTGATGATGTAGTCAGCGAGGAGAAAGAAGGCGCCCAAAAGAGAGATAACTTCAGAGTGTCTGCGTAAACTCGCATACACCCCACCACCATTAGGAAAGTATTTGCAGACGATAATGTAGTTGATGCCAATCAAGAGCGTAAGGATAGAGACAGCCAAAA